>JBEIHH010000050.1:0-22137 GCA_040381475.1 Crocinitomicaceae bacterium
ATAACGCAAATGATAAAACGCATAGTAACATACCACCGTAACCAACAAATCTGTAACTGTAGTTACAGGCTCCAGAATAAGAACACCGGCAATTTCAATTGATGTAGGTTCAACCATGTTTTACAGTAAACAATTTCATTTGGACGCATACCCTAAAAAATCGCAGTATCAGTTATCGAAATTTCTTTTATAAAACCAATTGCACTCTGGATTGATTTTCCATTTTTTACATCCGAAAATTTCAGCTGGTGATTCGCGTCTTTTTTTTGCTTGAGCAAATTAACAATAGATTTTGTTCAACAGGGCACTTAACGGGTGTTTCACTCTTAAGTGAACTTCCGGATATTGAAGCAGACGGTTCAACGCCTAAGAAATCACATTTCTCCTTTTCTCATATAGCGAAATAGATTAAAGCACCGTGTAAGAAGCAGGATAATGAAGTTCCACTGCATTCCTGTGCCGCCGCTATTTGATTTGGGTTAAACAAAAAAAAACCGGGAACCTCAAATTCCCGGTTTCCAAAATCGTTCTTTTTTGTAATTGAAATTATTCAATTACAATACTTACACTTCTCTTGTGCCCATATTGGATGGTATACACGCCACGCGAGAACTGAGAAACATCTATTGTGTTCCTTCCATTGAAAAGCCAAACTGTACACACAATTTTCCCATTGGCATCCACAAAATTCGCCTGCTCGTTGCTGGCCCGACCAGAAACCTCGATATTCAGAAAATCCCTTGCCGGGATGGGGTACATCTTGTAATTCGCACCAACCAATTCATCCACACCTGTTGGCAATACATCAAGATCAAACAAGACATCTACAAAAAGCTGACCCACATCCATAGCCCGGACCTTGATGGAAAGATTGTCGGGCGACAGTGGTGTTCCGGAGAAAACAGTGCCGTCAAATGAAAGCCACGTTGGCAACGCACTTCCGTTTTCCTGAAATGCAATAATTGTCAAGACGTCGCCTGCATCCGGGTCAACAAACATGTCGGAAGGAATTTCATAAAAATACGGTTGAGAGACGATGGCCTCCTGATCAGGAATTCCATTTGTTGCTGTAGGTGCCTCATTCACATCAATGACATCAATCACAAAGGCTTTGCTGAATGTTTGACCGTATGAGTCAGTAGAGCGTAAATAGATAGAATAGGAAGGCTTGGTTTCAAAATCAGGTACTGTATTCATATATAAAGCACCATCCGAAGGATAAAATAAATTGTTGTCGGCATCATTGACTCCATCGCCAGGCACGAGTTCATAACTAAACACATCGCCGGTTTCATCTTCGACCGTATTGAGTAAGCCGATGAAAAAATCCATACCACCGGCGTTTTCAAATACTGAATTGGAGCTAAGGCCAATGTCGGTTGGAGCATAATTGTATTCATAGCATCCAAGATCAATATTTGAACCCAATAATCTTATTCCTTTTGCGAGATCATAAGCCCCGTCAACCAAATCGTTATTCCCGACGTTACGACAAATCGAGTTTTCCATCAAACGCGAATCTGTGTCCGATACAAATCCCGCATCACCTGAAATGAGTGATCCTCCGTTGACGAAACCATCATATCCTGAATCTATGTAGCTATATGAAATGTTTCCCGAGCCAGTTTCCGCATAGACAGGCGTTGTGGCATTATCGGAAAATATTGAATTGACAATCGTACAAAGGTCATTGTTATCTCCTCTATAATGAACACAGGAGGCCCAATTCGCCAAATCAGAAGAATTACCACGAAAGGTGCAATTAAGTACCGAAACCATCCTTGGCAGAGTGCCATTGTTGTGAAAATAGGTAATGACTCCATAACCGTTTATCAATCCACAAGTGTTGTTTTCGAACAAAGAATTACTCGCATAAATATCACCATCAAATGCCTGAATGGCCGATCCCCAATAATCAATATTCAAATCTCTAAATACACTGGTTCTGACTGTTAACACTGAACCCGGGTTCCCCCAAATCGCAGAGCCAGCGCCACTCGAGGAACCATCCTCTTCCCCTTCGATGATGCATTGACCTAAAATGAAATTTGCATTTGTCCAAATTGTGCTTCCCTGATTTCCATAGTTTTCATTGCCTGTAAAAGAACTCTCAATTACATAAACGTTGGTAGCATCCGTGTTTCCAATAATCCTTGCCGAAAATATTGCTCCGCCGTTATAAGCTTCATTTTCTGCAAACGACGAGGTGTAAACTGACGTGTTCGTATTTGTATAAATGGCCCCGCCTGATCCGTTTCCGGTCGCCATGTTATTACTGAAAAAACAATCATAAATATTCAACTGCATGGCATTCAAATCAGAAGTCAAAAATCTCAACCCTGCGCCATTTTCGGCATTCACATTTCCATTCTGCAGGGTTAATCCGAAAATACTGACTGTGAAAGCCATTCCATCAAAATTGGCATTAATATCAAGACATCTGTGAAGGGACAAGCCGTCGATAACAGAAGTCGTCCCATTGAGAATAACACCAAAGCCCTCTTCAAATCCGCCGCGTATTGTCAGGTTCATTCCGACTGAGCCCGGGTCACTGTTATAGATATAGGGCGCCGACGTATAAGTCCCTGCAAGCAGAGATATGAAACTATGGTCGTTGTCAATTGCCGCTAAATCTAAAGCTGACTGAAAGTCCGTTGGATCATCAATTGTTCCTGAACCACCAAAACCATCAGGAGAAACATAAAACAGCGTCTGAGCGCTTGACACGAGGCTTGCACCAACTAGCAGCACAAAAAGAACGAAGGAAGATAAGTACCGATTTTTCATGACATGAGTGAATTTAGTTCGTAAAAATTTTCATTTATCTGATGGATTAGCCGCCTTTCGGCTAACTTAATCCTCTAACACGACACCAAGCTACGAGTCAACAGGTATTATTATTCCTATTCCCAAACAAGTCATAAGATTAACTGACAATATTCATAACGTAAGTGTCAGATAACAACATACAACGGGTGCCGCCTTGAGATAATTAGGCCGCTTGACTGATGTTTCTCAGTAACAGATTTCCCTTTTTTTCTTCAATTGACGCACGAGGTTTTTTTATACCGCACGTATTGAATCACTTTGGTTTTGACGGTACTTCCATTCGAAATACTTTCGCCAGTACAATTAACCACAGTTGCATCAAGTGCCATGGCAATTACTTCAATGAAAGATCTATTCCTTCTCAATCCCGAAATTACCTTCCTCAACTTCGGTTCATTTGGTGCATGCCCTAAACCGGTATTTGAAGAATACCAGCGTTGGCAATTAGAATTGGAGCGGGAACCTATTCAATTCATGTTGCATCGAGGTCCTGCTCAACTCAAAATATCACGTGAGGCACTGGCCAGCTATGTTGGCTGCAACCCTGACGATGTAGTATTCACCACCAATCCCAGCTACGCCATCAATATTGTAGCAAAAAGTCTCAAGCTTCAACCCGGCGATGAAATCCTGACAACCGATCTCGAATATGGCGCAATGGATCGCACATGGTCGCATTATTCCACCACCGCCGGTTATGTCTACAAGCGACAGCCAGTGAGACTGCCACTTCAATCCGTAGATGATTTTTGCGAACAATTTTGGCGAGGACTTACGCCGAAAACAAAAGCCATATTCATCAGTCACATCACAAGCTCTACCGCATTGATATTTCCGGTAGAAAAAATTTGTCGCAGGGCAAAGGAACTCGGACTTCTTACCATTGTAGACGGAGCCCATGTTCCCGGTCATATAGCCCTCGACATCTCAACACTGGGGGCAGATATTTACACAGGTGCTTGTCACAAATGGATGATGGCGCCGAAAGGGTGTTCTTTTCTCTACGCATCCCCACAAGTTCAGGAATGGCTGGAACCACTAGTGGTATCGTGGGGTTATGGCAATCCAACATTCATGCACTCGAGATTTCAGGATTATCATCAGCAACAAGGCACCCGAGATTTCTCAGCTTTTCTCACCATACCTGCTTGTATCAGTTTCATGAATACATACAATTGGTTAGAAGAATCAGCGAAGTGCAAAGCCATGATAATGCAGCAGACCCCACGATTCGCTGAGCTGCTTCTCACGAGTCCTCATGCACCAATCAATGCAACATTTTTCGGGCAAATGTGCAGCCTTGAAATTGGAACTTCGCAGCCGGAACACATCAAACAAATGCTGTATAACCAATTCAGGATTGAAATTCCAGTAATGCCACATGGTGATAAAGTGTTTATCCGATTCAGCCTGAATGCCTTTAATACGCTGGAAGATCTCGACAGGCTATACGTGGCCATTCAGCAATTAAGAAAAATGAATCTGATTGCTTAGACTACTCAAAATTCCAATTTCCATTACACTTTCATTGGTGACACTTGAGTCTAACCTTACATTTGAGGTTCGCAAATCACTATTTCATCAAAATGACAATGATAGCAGTATTGGTTGACCTGACCGAAGGATCCAAAGTCGCTTTGCGTCAGGCAAAAATCATAGCAGAAAAGAACAATTCCGAAATTGTGGTGATTCATATTGCCTCAGATCATGTCCCGGATGAAATCCATCATAACATTTTGGAAGGATTTGTAAGGCCTATCATTGGATCGAGTCTGAAGATACGCTTTCAGATTGGTCGTGGAGATTTTATGTCTGAGATTCCAAAAACTATCGAACGATCTGCTGCAGATATGGTGGTACTGTGCACCCATGGCATTAAGGGGCTGGCTCAAAATCTCTTCGGTGCGCATGTGCTCAAACTTGTGCAGGCCATACATATACCATGTTTGGTAGTTCAGGAAGGGTCATTCATTTCCGAAAGCGGACTGAATAAAATCCTGTTGCCAGCCAGTCCTTTTGCAGATTTCGAAAACAAACTGAAAACCTCTGCTGCATTGGCAAAAAGCTTTGACTCCGAAGTTGTGCATTATGAAATTGATAAGTACCTCGGTGATACAGAAGAGGCCATTGCAAAAAACTTCAAGATGGCTCGGGATTATATGCTGGGACAAGGCATTCAGTTCACCAAAGTTCTGGAAGACAGTAAAGACAGATCAATGGGACATGCCCAACAGACGATCAACTATGCTCACGAAAACCAAATGAATCTTATCTGTTTGAGTTCGCACACTCACCAGGATTTCATGGCCATGGGTAAAGCAGATAAAGAGAAGTTTCTGACAAACGACAAGGCGATTCCGGTTCTATGTTGCGGTTAAAGCAAAGAATTCAAGGTAACATTTAATCGCTCACCTTTCTGAAGATGGTAGGTCTGCAGGCCTGCGCGTTCTGCACCGATAACGTGCTGAATGCTGTCATCGATGAACAAGGTTTCCGAAGGAATCAAATTATTCCATTCGCAAATCTTCAGATAAGTTTCAGGGTATGGCTTTTTAATGCCGATTACATTGGAGTAGTAGATTTCTTCAAATGCGTCAGCAAAATCTGAAAACGGCATTTTATCTGCAATCATTTTCTCAAATTGAGCCACATGTATGGCATTGGTATTGCTCAACAAGAATGTCCTTTTGCCGCTGTCTTTTACTTGTCTGACAAAACTCACCTGTTCCGGCATAATGTGCAATAGTATCGTATTCCATGCATCATCAACCTGCTTTCTGGTCGCGCCAGGAACTTTGGAATGCAGATACTGCATGAAACTTTCATTGTCGATTTTACCTGTCTCGAGCAGATCAAAAATTGGATTTTGAGAAGCTTGTGTATAGACTTCTGAGAAACTTCCGTAACCAAGCGCAGCAAATGCATTTACCGGAAGGTCATAATCAATTTCAAAGAGAACACCACCGAAGTCAAAAATGACATTCTTCACTTTTGCTTTATCAAAACTCATAATTCTATCATGATTAATTGCGGCGAATCCAGGCATTACCGCCACCCGAGCGTATATTCTTCATGGCTTGTGTGGCCTCCTCGCGTGAAGAGTAACTACCAAAAGCTACCAGGGTAAGTCCATCCTTCTTTCCGGCAATGACCGCATCGAAACCATCATAGCGCAATTTCTCAAGGAATTTTTGAGCATTTTCGGGAACGGCAAAAGCACCTCCAATGACATCATACTTACCTGAAGACTTAATTTTCAGTTCCTGTTTTATTGGATTTGTTTCAGGCTCAACTCTCGTGCTTTCCGCATGACTGATCAAGCGTTCGCGTTTTACGACAATACCATTTTCTGATGGCTCACAAAGCACGAAGTCAAATTTCACTGTGTTTTCATCACCGGCTAACCAATCCGAAAGGGGATTTTGTACGTCCTTCAAGTCGGCGTCAGCCGGCATATTGAACCTAAGAGAATAATCGGCAATCACTTCATAACGCTGAAATGGATTCAGGGATGCGAAATTGATATGACCATTCCCTGGCATGTTTTTCCCGATCAGAAAAAAGCCTCCTATCGCCAATGGAATTGCCAAAGCAGCGGCTATTTTCAATGCTCTATACTTGCGTTTTGCAGGCTGTAATTCAACCACAGGTGTACCAACTTCTGTGGCAGGATTGATTTCGGTTTCAACAAACTTCAAATGAACAGGAGCAAGACCGAACGACTCAGACAAATAGTTTTCCTGATCATCAGGAATAAACTGCAACTGGTTGCCCCGATCTTTAAAAAAAAACTCCAATTCTGTCGAGGACTAAACGGCCCTCGCTTTCGAGTTTTTGTTCGTAAGCAGCAATCGCTTCCCTAACCCTTTTCTGTGCATCTGTGAATGAGATGCCTAAGGCTCCGGAAACGTGATTGACGAGGAGTCCGTCATTATTTTTGAGATTACGATTGAAACCTACATGTTTGGAGGGCGGAGTAATCACGTGTGATCGGCGATTCAATCTGGCAGAACGATAATTTGATACGAGACCGCCAAAATCCGGCAGAACCACACAATCATGTTCATACAACAACTCAGATATAAATGCCTCGAGGCGCATGGTACAAATATACTTCCGGATGCCAGAAAACCTGAACCGGGCAATTGCTCTGTAAAACAGGAAACTACCTCTCTTTCATCCAGGCCAAAGCCTTCTCGAGATCCAGGGGTGTATCGATTGCAGGTGTTTCCACTATTGTTTGAGCAACGTTGATGGAATAACCATTTTGAAGCCAGCGCAATTGCTCAAGAGATTCGGCCAACTCAAGAGATGATGGTTTCAATTCGCAAATTCCTTTGAGCGTATTCGTTTTATAGGCATAAAGCCCAAGATGCTTGAAATAGTAGTGATGGTTAAGCCATTCTTCAGGTGAAACCGCCTTTTGATAAGGAATCGGGTGTCGGCTGAAATAAAGCGCTTTGCCGACATGATCAAAGACCACTTTGACCTTATTCGGATCATGCAATACCTGATTGTCTGTTATTCTGATGGCCAGCGTTGCAATTTCAACAGAAGGCTTTTGAAGCGTGGCTAACAGCAACTCCAACTGTTCCTGCGCAACGAATGGCTCATCACCCTGAATATTGATGACCGCATCTGCTTCTATTCCGGATTTGACCAATGCTTCAAGGCAACGGTCCGTTCCGCTTTGGTGGTTGGGAGAAGTCATGATTACCCTTGCACCATAATCGCTAACGTGACTGACAATTCGTTCATCGTCCGTTGCTACGATAACGTCCGCAAAGCCTTCAATGCTTTTGCTTTGGTCGATCACCCTGCGGATCATGCTTTTGCCGGCAATATCAACCAGGGGTTTACCGGGAAACCTGGTGCTGGCGTATCGGGCAGGTATGATGGCAATGACCTTCATGTTTAAAATTCTACAGAGTACTGGATTGTTGTCAGTCTTGGTTCTTCGATTGCCAAAGGACGAATAGAGTATTCTCTGTTGAGCAGGTTACTTACCACAATGGATAGCCGGTGACGTGACTTGAACGTATAACCAGCGCGCATGTCGATGACATAATCACCATCCCTATTTTCATTTCTCCATTTGCTGATACCGGGCTGGAAATTTGCAACGGAAACAGTTTCAAGATCTTCAAACGCTCTGTCTATGTTTTGCATATGGCTATTGTAACGGACACTCCAGCCCAACATGAACGAATTCCATTTGGCAGAAATATCAGCTCGGATCAAATGCTGCATTCTGTATTTGAGAATATTGTTGGTCGTATCGCTGCTTGTAGTTTTATAGGTGTATTGCTCCGGCACCTTCAACTCTTCGAATTCTCCATTTGGTGGAATTCCATATGAAAAATCAGGCGTTGTGCTAACAGGTAAAGTATACGTATAGCCAGACATCAGCATCAAATCTACCTCTCCTATTTTTCCCTGACCCATGACAGATAATTCTGCGCCCTGAATGCGCGCCTTACCTGTGTTTACGCTCTTAAAGCCAATGCTCTTTCCAAGCAGTTCGCTCCACAACGCAATATTTCCGCCAACCTCCTGGATGCTTGGAACACGCTGCCATTGACCAAAGGTGAATTCTATGAAATTATCATATTCCTGATGAAAAACGGCGACATCAGCAAAACCAATGAAGCGGCCGATTCGGAATCCTTGCCTGAGGCCAAGTTCTGCGTTGGAAGAGGTTTCAGCAATCAAATCAGGATTCGCGAAAATGTTGATTGAACCTACACCTGTGACGATAAATTTTTCCGCGATAGATGGAAAACGGAAACCTTGTCCGTATGATGCACGCATGTAGGTTGCCCGCGCAAGCCGGTAGTTGAGACCGGCGCGAAACACGGGTTTGGAATCAGATGCTTTGTTGATTTCAAAATATTCATATCGCAAGCCGGCAGAAACATTCAGTTTCTGAAACAATTTTTTATCCAATTGCAAAAAGGCAGCATAATTCGTAGCGTCATTTTTTCCATCAGGATTACCTCCGGAAAATAATTCTCCGCGTGCTGCCGTTCGTGTTCCCACAACTCCAAAAGTTGAAGTGAAGTTTTTAATGCCATGCGATTCCCAGTTGCGCTGATACTGATATTCGGCATAGTACTGATCACTATAATTACCCTGGTTGTTGTCATTGTCGTTATCAAGAGATTGCCAGCGTGTGCGGAGCATGTGTTTATCGCCGTTGGGATTGTAATACGTGACGAAAGGATCAATCGTAAACAGCAACTGTTTGGTTCGTGTTGCGCTACCATCATAAGCAGCATAAAGATTTGTATCGGAATTTGCCCAAAGAAGTGTTCCGAGCGAATTACTGATATTCCAATTGGTATTCACACCATAACTGAGCCCGGCATATCTTTTTGATCGCATCCTAAAGTTTGTCGTGATGCGCGCCCGTGAATTGGCGTCATACCTGTCCACATTGAATGGATTGTATCCGTTGGTGAACTCCCCTGAACTCGTGTCCACAATGGGGCCAAGGTGCCCGTCATCCCCAATAACATTGGCAGAAATAACGAAATCGGATCTTTTGAATTTTCTGGAGTGAAGGAAATTCACACCTGAACGCATGAGGTTGCCGTTCCAATAAATCGAAGAGTCGTTTTGAGGTAAACTAAATACTCCGTGATAAGCGTTGATCACGGTTCGCGCCGTATCGGTCGGATATGCTGTGCGCACATTGATAACGCCACTCAGCGCTGCGCTTCCATACAGCACACTGCTTGCACCCTTGATCACTTCAATCTGAGAAATATTTTCCACAGGTAAATAGTCCCAGCTCGGTCTGCCGGCATCGCCACTTAAAGAAGGAAGGTCATCTACCAATATCTGCACCCTGCTTCCTGCGCCAAAAGAATAACCACTTCCTCCGCGGATTTGAGGTTCTTTATCGACAATGCTCACACCCGGAGTTTGCTGCATGACTTCATTGACAGATACAATGTTCTTGTCTCTTATCACCTGCGATTGCACCACTTCCATGCTGACGGTCACTTCGCTGATATCCTGTTCAAAACGGCCCGCCGATACGATCACAATACCAAGTTCATTGGGATTAGGTGCGAGCAAAATTTCGCAGGATACAGCCAAATGCGCATTTGTCACTTCGACAACTGCATCCTGATAACCAACAAAACTCGCATAGAGTGTGTCTCCTGCGCCGATTATTTCGAGCACGAACAGACCTTCACTATCAGTTACAACTCCTTGTTTTGAAGTTCCCTTTATCAAAGCACCAATCAGAATTTCTTTGGTTGTTGCATCCCGCACAACTCCACGCACCATTACCTGAGCGACGGAACAATTGTCAAGCAGCAGAATAAAAACAATACAAGAAAAAAGAACACGATACAGTCTCAGCCTCATAATGCAAGAATAATGGATTTGGCGGAAAAACTTCCAAAATCAAAGATCGACCTTGACTTTTCTCAAAACAAAATTCTGACCCAGATAGACTTTGCGCACCTGTTCGTCAGCAGCGAGCTCTTCGGCTGTGCCTGCTTTCAGAATAGATCCGTCGTACAACAGATAAGCACGATCCGTAATCGAAAGAGTTTCCTGAACATTGTGGTCGGTAATGAGCACACCAATATTGCGTTGTTTTAGCTGGTAAACAATTTTCTGGATGTCTTCCACAGCAATTGGGTCAACGCCGGCGAATGGTTCATCGAGGAGAATAAACTTGGGGTCTGTGGCAAGTGCTCTGGCTATTTCAGTACGTCTTCTTTCACCACCACTCAATGTATTTCCGATGAAAGTTCTTTTGTGCGCAAGCCCGAATTCATGCAGCAATGTTTCAAGTTTTTCAGCTTGCTCCTTTTTAGACAGTTTGGTCAACTCAAGCACCGCTTTAATATTGTCTTCTATGGAGAGCGTTCTGAACACACTTGGCTCCTGAGGCAAATAACCAACACCGAGTTGTGCTCTGCGATACATTGGTTCATTCGTTATGTCCGTATCGTTCAGATAAACATGGCCTTCATTGGGTTTTACCAGTCCTGTGACCATATAAAAGCTGGTTGTTTTTCCAGCTCCGTTAGGGCCCAGCAAGCCCACGATCTCGCCTTGTTTCACCTCAAATGAAACACCACGCACAACGGTGCGTTTACCATAACGACGAACAATATTATCTGCCCTTAGCAACATAAAGTTTGGCAAAGTAAACACCCACAATAGCAAAAATCACTGCTTTTTCTGTGCATCGTACTTTTTCTTGTATTTGAGATAAAGCTCTGTTTGCTTGTTTGACAAATCAATCTGCCTTCCCTGAATAAAAGCGTGCAGAACATGGTTGGTTGTCATGTCAAGCGCGTCTCCTTTTGAAATGAAAAAAGTGGCATCCTTTCCTGTCTCTATAGATCCTGTGAATTTATCAACGCCAATAATTTCAGCAGCAGACAAGGTGATTGAGCGCACAGCTTCCTCGTAAGGCAGGCCATAGGCAACCGCCGTACCGGCGTAAAAAGGAAGATTACGGGCGCCCATTCTTTCCATATCACCTGCGTTTTGCAGACAAAACTTCACTCCCAATTGGTACAGCATCGCAGGAAGTTTGAATGGAAGATTTACGTCATCTTCATCATATACCGGCAACTCGTGAACACGTCTCAACATCACCGGAATATTGTTTTCTATCAATGATGACGCAACCTGTATGGCATCATAACCACCTATTATAACCATGTTGTTGATGACCATTTCCTGTTTGAAATTAACCGCTTCGAGTATTGCCTTCGCATCATCTGCATGCACATACAAAGTTTTTTCACCGGTAAAAATTCCGCGTAAAGCTTCAAAACGCAACTCTCTGATTTCAGGAGATTGGGTTTTGCAATATGCTTTCGCCTCTCTGAAAAATGTGACAATTTCAATTCTCTGCTGATCATAGGTTTTCACCTTTTCAATGCTGATCTTTCCTTTATCCCAATGACGGTGGTAAACAGAAGGCCAGTTCAAATGTACCCCGTCGTCTTCGCGGATGATGGCATCTTCCCAGTTCCACGCATCAAATTGCATTACAGAGGAAGTGCCACTCACTACACCACCTCTGGGAACAATCTGCCCCATCAATACACCATTGCTTCGAACAGTAGGAGTGATTTCAGAATCTGTGTTGTAAGAAATGGCCGAGCGCATACCCGGTTTAAAAGTTCCGGTTTCGGAAACATCTATACTTTGTTTTACCTGATCAAGTTCCGCAAGTCCAAGGGTGGAATTGCAAGCTATAAAGCCCGGATAAACATGCATACCGCTTGCATCGATCGTAGTATCGAAGGCATCTGCAGCGAGTCTGATAACACGCGCATCCGCTACAAGCGTGAATTTTCCGTTTTCGAAACCGATGGCAGCATTCTCAATGACATTGCCATTACCAAGATGGGCAATACCATTGAGCACCAAGACAGAATTGTTCTGAGGAGCGGCAACCTCCGGTATTTGCTGGCTCACACATGCCGAGCAAACCAGCATAAAAATGAAAGTAGTTACGTGGCGCATGTTCATCGGTTAAAAAATATTCCTTCAGAAGTTTGATCCATGGTATCACAATGAAAGTGTCGTTTGTCTTTCATAACAGGAGTTTGAACAGCCTCACCGGAGCCCTTTGCATTGAGCATTTTTTGGGTTAGTCGAGCCCGTTCTGTTTTCATTTGTTCAACGATCGTTTTATCCTTATTGATATCGTAGTAGCAAACACCATCCACAAAAGTCATTTCAGCTTTTGCATAAATGCTTAACGGTGGAGCACTCCAAATGACCACATCCGCATCCTTTCCTGCAGCAAGACTGCCTGTTCGCGTGTCAAGGCGAAGTAATCGTGCCGGATTGATGGTAACAAACTTGAGTGCTTCCTCCGCCGGAACGCTGCCATACTTAACAGCTTTGGCAGCCTCCTGATTAAGCCTTCGTGCCATTTCAGCGTCATCACTATTGAATGCAACGGTGACACCCTGTTCCCAAAGAAGAGCTCCATTGTGAGGAATAGCATCTTTCACTTCATACTTATATGCCCACCAGTCGCTGAAAGAAGAAGCACCTGCTCCATGTGCCTTCATCTTGTCTGCAACTTTATAACCCTCCAAAATGTGTGTAAATGTATTGAGTGTAAAACCCAGGCTATCCGCCACATGCATGAGCATATTGATTTCGCTCTGAACGTAGCTGTGACATGTAACGAACCTTTTCTTTTCAAGAATTTCCAGCAATGCTTCCATTTCAATATCCACACGGAAAGCAGGACCGGGAGGGTTCTTCACCATTGCCTTTTTCTTCGCTTCACCATATTCTCTGGCTCGAATGAAATGATCATAATAAATCTGTTCTACGCCCATTCGCGTTTGTGGAAATCTGGTTCCGTCATTGTACCAATTTGCTTGTTTGACATTTTCACCCAACGCGAATTTGATATAACCGAAGGTATTGTCGATCAGCATATCGTCAGCGTTGCCTCCCCAGTGTAGTTTAACCAGCGCACTCTGGCCTCCAATCGGATTGGCACTGCCGTGCAACAGCTGAGCCGAGGTAACACCTCCTGACAACTGCCTGTAAATATTGATGTCTTCCGGAAATACGACCGTAGCTTCCTGCACTTCAGCGCTGCTGGCCTGGGCACCTTCATTGACACTTTCCAGAGCTATGTGGCTATGTTCATCAATAATACCTGGAGTTACATGTTTTCCTTTCGCATCAATGGTTCTAATACCAGGAAACTTAGTGCTGTTCACGGACTTACCGACCTCAACAATTTTACCATTGCTGATGAGCAACTGGCCATTTTCTATAACACCAGCCTTGTCGCATGTCCAAATGGTAGCGTTGGTGATAAGGATGTTTTCCGCTTTGGGTAGCTTTACATTGCCATAAGCGCTGAAAGGAAAAGTAATTTCTCCCACAGGTTCTATTGGTTTATCAGCCGTCTTTCCGGCTTTTGCAGGTGCATTCGCAGCAGCAGTCCTGCTGGCGGTCCAGTCGAACCAATTTCCGGCAGGATCCTGACCTTTACCACTCCACTGTGTGCCGTCGGCATTCATATCACCTGAAAAACGTAAGACACCAGAATAAAATTCGTCATTGGCCTCAAATGAAACTGTAATAAGTTCATTGACCCTTTGAAAATTCACGGCATACTGAAGCGAGTCTGCTTTAGAAGGAGCAGCGGTTGTCGCTTTCACATGAAGTATTTCACCTTTCAATTTCGGGCCATCTTCTTTCAACTGAAATTCATAAAGGTGAAGCGGTGTTTGAAGTGAATATGTACCTGCCATTTTCATGTTGTTGATAGCATCAACAATATACCGTTCTCCCTGAATCCAGTTTTCATGAATGACCGTGCCTTCAGTAAAAATATTTCCTGAGGCTATGAAAAAATTGGCCAATAATCCAGGTTGCAAACTACCTATTTGCTTTTGCGCCTGAACGAAAGTTGCAGGGTTGTGTGTCAAAGCCTTGAGCGCATCCTTTTCTGAAAGCCCCCTGCTGACCGCTTTGCGAAGATTTTTAAGAAAGTTGTTTTTGTCCTGCAAACCCGAACATGTGATAGTAAAAGGAATGGCTTCCTTCACCAACATGGCGCAGTTTGAAGGCGCCAGCTCCCAGTGTTTCATTTCATTGAGGGAGACGAAACGCGCTACAAGCGGATCAGAGACATCATAAGCATCGGGAAAATTGATCGGTACTATGAGTGAGACACCGGCAGCTTTTATATCGCTAAGTCTTTGGTATTCGTTACCCGCAGTTTTCACTATATACTTAACACCAAACTCATCACCTATTTTATCTGCGCGTAACACATTCCATTTATCACCGGCGTCAAAAATGGAAGGCAAAGATTGCAGCTGTGACATAGCTTCCAGAGACAAATTTCTTTCCTGCTTGTTTCCACCTGCGTCATACCATTTCATGTCGTAATAGGTTTGACGAAGCAATGCAATGGAGCCCATCAAAGAAGATGGGTAAGACATTGAAGAAGATCCTTTATTGAGGGAGTACGCGGCGGCGACCCGTGACGAAACCAACGAAAGATTGGGATTGCTTCCAAGGGTCACGAGTGCTGCAGATCCGCGAACTATACCATCAAATTTTTGGGTGACCACGCTACCAAAACCGATATTTCTTAACTCTTTGGCAGTTTCATCCTTGCAAGCAAAATTTTGCGAAGAATTCCATTCTGCCCTGATGGCCGCGTTCCATCCGAAAGCTCCCTTTTCGCTGCCAGCATTGGCAGCAGAAGCATCCTTACCTTGTGGTGATGGCATTCCATAATCACTGTACAGGTCGATGAAAGAGGGATAAATAAACTTCCCTGTCATGTCATAACGCACTGCATTATCAGGAATCACCGCATTCCTTCCTACAGAAACTACTTTTCCGTTCTCGAAGAGCAATGTTGCATCCTCGATTACGGTCTGGTAGTCAACGTAGATGGTAGCGTGTTCCAGAGCAACAGATGTCACCTTTTTGGGCAGCACGCCATTGTAAGGAAAAGTAGGCTGAGCGGCAACGACAAACGAAAGACCAACGCCTAGAATGAACAGAAGTTTCTTCATGGGATAAAACAGTTGCGCAATGTTATTGTTTACATGGCGTAAAACCAACCTAATTTTGTAAAATGGAAAAATCCAAGCGTATACCTACCTCCGTTTATGCGGAGATGACGCCAAATCCGGCGGCCATGAAATTTGTTGCTGATCGTCAATTGATCAGTGGAGGAATGCAGATCGAATACCGAAGCAAATTGGAAGCAAAAGGATCATCACCACTGGCAGAAGAACTATTCAATTTTCCCTTTGTTCAAAGCGTTTTCATCAGCGGCAACTTTGTTACGGTGCTCAAAGATGAATCCTTAGGATGGGAAATGATTGTGCAGCAACTTCGCGAATATATCCGTGAGTGGCTGATGGATCATGCGGTTGCTGTGAGTGTAGTGACAGCAGACCTAATCGACAGAACGAAAAACGCTGTACAGGAAATCGACCCGGTGGCAGCAAAACATGCGCCATCGAATGATTACAGCGCATTTGAACCTACCGAATATGATGAAGAGATAAGATTCCTGCTCAACGAATATGTTCGTCCTGCAGTGGAAAGCGATGGAGGCGCTATTGATTTCATGGCCTACAAGGACAAGAAAGTTTATGTGCAGCTGAAGGGTTCTTGCAGTGGCTGCCCATCTTCGACTGCCACCTTGAAGGGCGGAATTGAAAATTTGCTCAAGGCAAGATTGCCTGAGGTTGTCGAAGAAGTCGTAGCTGAGTCTGTATAAAGAATTTGAAAAAGAAAACACCCCATAGTCAGGGGTGTTTTCCTTTAACCAATCTATCACCACAAAATCATCTTTTGTGATAGAATGCATACGCAGTTATCTCCTTTGTTCGCTTCTTTCCGCTCTGCGTTGCTGAGATCGCTCCTTTTCTTTCTTTCTGATTTCTTCCCAAACCAATTCCTGCTCAGGATTAAGAATGGTCATGATAATGTCTTCATGCTTCTTTTGATTTGTCTTCATTTCTGCGGCAATTGCCTTTCGCTCTTCTTTGTCCACCGGGCCATCCTTTTTTCTTTTCAAGTCATCGCGCACAGTCATATAATCCATTGTTGCTTTCTTCCATTCTGCCTGTTGTGAAGGAGTTAGCTCTAACTGTTTTGTTCGTTTTTCAACCTGCTGATTCACGCGTTCTTCCAAAGTCATTGTTTTAGCCTTTCTGGCTTCTGACTTTTCGGCTTTAGATTCAACCGACTGTGCATTCACACCTACCATCCCGACGAGCATGAAGAACAACAAAGTGATTTTTTCTTTCATGATTTCAATATTTGAATTTGCAAACTCTGACAGGTATCTTAGAAGAAGGTTTAATCAGTTACTTTGCAAATTAAAGTTTCTCTTTTTATGAGTTCACGGCACCTCATACTGATCCACGGGTTTTTGGAAGACTCATCCATGTGGAACTACATACTTCCTCATCTGTCGAAAAAGGATTATGTGATTTCCACTCCGGAGTTGCCAGGACATGGCAAGAACAAAACAATTCCAAAGGATAAAACAGCTGAGAGTTATTGCGCCTACCTTCTCCAGCAACTCGATCTGAAGAGTGATGATACAGCAATCGTTATTGGTCATAGCATGGGAGGTTATCTTGCAACAACGTTGGTGCAGATGATGCTTTGCAAGGTTCATTCGCTTTGCCTGTTTCACTCCAAAGCAGGCTCAGACTCAGAACAAAAAATCGCTGACCGGAAAAGGGCGATAGACGCGGCAAGAGAGAACAAGGAGTTGTACTTGCGCACGATGATCAACGGCATTTTCGGATCAGCAAACAAAATCCGTTGCCATGAGGAAATTGAACGGCAAATTGCATATGCATCACAGCTTAGCTTTGAAACTATCGAAGCCGCGCTATCGGTTATGATACAGCGTCCGGATAATATTGAACGCATGAAACAAAGAAATTTTTCTCTCTATTATTTTTTGGGTGACAACGACAATTCTTTACCCCTTGAAGTGATGCATCAAGAGATTGCTCAGTTACCAGGGTCAGTGGCTCATATTGCTCAAGACATTGGCCATATGGGACACATTGAACGCACAAAAGAAGCGGCAGAATTTCTGCAACGTATATTGAGAACGAATGTGTAAGTATAAAATAAATTCAAAACAAAAAAGGCCGTTCTATTCTGAACGGCCTTCCATTTTGCATTCAATTTCTTATCTGGATGCGGGTATCAATTCACACACACCCATTGCTTTCTTCAAGTTTTCATCGAGCATGGCATCGTTTGCGACTTTATTGGTTGCATCCAACTCAAGTACTTTGTTCAATGCAGCGCGGCTGCACTCGTAGTTTTTCTGTTTTGCGTACAAAATACCGAGATAGCTGTATGCTTCGATCAGGTTCTTTTTGTTCGCTTCAATCTTCTTCGGATCATTGCCAACAGATCCAATAAATTTTTCATGGAAAGGTTTTGCTAGACCTGCGGGTTCATCCGGATTTAATTCCATTTTGTTGTTGCAACGTCCTCTCCAGAAGTTGGCGTCGGGATATTTCACTGTGGCTTTGTCGAATGCTGCATCCGCCAGCGCATAATCCTTGTTGTAATAACGTGCCTGACCGAGATAATAGTAATCCAGAGGAGCGGCTTCAGCACTCTTATCTACCTTTTGCTGATAGAATGAAGCTGCGTCTCCGTATTTTTTCTGCTTGAAATAGATTGACGCGATATCAGAGAAACCATCTATGTATTCTGCATCCTTTTCTACCGCCATTTTGAGAAAATCAATAGCCAGAGAATCTTGTCCTGTTTTCGAAAGCAACTTGCCCTTGTATGCGTAGTCACTTCCAACAATGGTAGGCTTGCCTTTGGCTTGAGCCATGGCAAAAAACTGATCGAGATACTGGGTGCCTTTTGCGTAATCCCCATTTTCGTAATGACAGTAACCGAGAAGGCGATACATAAATGCGTTTTCCTGATCACATGGCAGAGCCTTTTCCAGCTCGACTGCAGCGCGTTTGTAATCCTTGGTCAGGAATACAAAACTTGCATAGCGCTGTTGAACGCGACAATTGTTGTTCAGGTCGAGATATTTCTCATAAGATTCGATAGCGGAAGGATATCTGGCCGCTTTATAAAGAAGCTCTGCCTTTTCGCGGTATGCGGGAGCAAAAGTCGGATCCAGCGCAATGGCCTCATTGTAATAATTCAGTCCTTCGTCATAGTTCTTTACTTTTACATATAGCACCCCTTTGCGCAAAATAGCGCGTGTATATTTTGGATCCACTTCCAGGGCCTTGTTGTACTGCATAATGGAATTGCTCAGATTCATGCCATCACGCATGCTGTAATAATCGCCCAGCTGGATGTACAATTCCGGATTCTTATCATTGAGCGGCAAAGCATTGTTGATGTAGACAATTGCCTTCTCGAGATTAGCGTTATCTTCCTGAAGAAGGACTTCGGCCATTTTGAGATAAGTTATCTGTTTGATGTTCTTGTCGATCTTGAGCGACTTTGTATTCATTAGTTCCTCAGCTTTGGCAAACTGGGCAGAGCTGACTGCTGTGTTTTTCTGAATGTGTGCAACACGACCAAGACCGGCGTAATTCAATGGATTTGACGGCGACACCTCCATACCCTTGCGGTACATAGCCTCTGCTTCAGCCATATGCTCGCCCCAATAAAGGTAATTGTCGCCCGCGGCAAAATAATTGTCTCCATTGGAGGGCTCACGTGCAATCAGATCCTTGAGATCTGTTTCTGCACTTTCATAGCGCTCATTGAGTGTTTTCCTAACGGCTTCTTCACGTGATTGCGAGATTCCATGAATGTTGAATAATGCAACAAAAAGAGCGAGTATCACAATTTGTTTTTTCATCACTGAGTTGAATATCTGTTTTTATTCGGTTATCTTGATTGTTCTGATCGGCGTCTTTGCTGCTACCATTCCCATTTTATGAATGATCAGTTGACCCTTCTCATTGGATAGGTGATTGGCAAAGCCTGTGCCAAGGGTTCCACGAAGGCCAGTGCGGATGTACCAAACATCCCTTCTCAGAGGATAAGAACCATCGAAAACATAGGCCTGTGCTGGTTTTCTGGGCATCTGAGGTTTTACAGAATTCGCAGGATCGATAAGTCCGATGGTCTTCACCATATTGCGGTATTTTCGGCAGGTAGGATCATCCTGATCGGTTATCCAGCTAATACTGATCACCCCGATAGCACCAGGATTTGCATTGACATAGTTTATTACTTCTTCGTTGGACCGCAGCGCAAAACAAGTCTCCGGAAACTTGTCAATACCAAACTTTTCTATCAAGGTTCTGGCGTTACACGACTTGTTATTGTCGAACACCATTTGAATTTTACGGTACTTATTTGAAGGAAATATTTGCGACCAAATGCTGTCACGTCCTGTCAGAATTCCACCGAGCTGATCCATGGTCATCACAGTATCCGCCCATTCGGGGTGTGCAATCAGAGCAACACCATCTTTGGCAATCAAAATACTTTCCGGCATACGCTGAATAATCTTGAAATAAGCCAGTTCATCCGCAGTAAGTTCTCTGCCAACTACAGCGGCCTGAATGCTGTCATTCATCAGATCACGCATAATATCAGCCTCGGGGGCATACCTCGGCGTGATTGTGGCGTATTTATTCAGCTGAGAATATGTGTAGATCTGCGAGTCCATCATCAGGACATAGGAGTCATCGATACCAATTTTCAGAACTCCGGAAGTGATGGAGTCTTTGTTTTTATCCTGTGCAACATTGCATGCCGCAAGGAAAAAAATCAGCGCCATCAACAAACTGTTAGCGGTTCGTTTCATGTTGATTCTGCTTTTTAAATTTTTGTACTCTGTAGAACCTTACAGCACTATACGCAACCAGAACAGAGGCCATGACATATTTACGATTGCCTGGCAGCCAAGCCTCAGCAGAGGGAGCGGCTATACAAGCAACTGCAATCAGCATCAGAACGCTGATCATTACATAACCCATGTAAACGGTACTGTTCATGTTTATTGATCTAACATCAAATTCATAGGATTTGTGTTACAAACCTTGTTGAACTGATGTTTTTTAAAACGGGGTTGCAAATTAAGTGCAGTTTCACCGAAAGTGGTGGCAAAAATCCGTCATAGAACCAAGTCAGCCTATGGTCTCAATTCGAATTTCAGGGGCATTTTCATGATCACGGCCAGTGGCTCTTCACCATTGTCACCGGGTTTCCAGCGAGGCATTTCAACCAATACTCTCGCAACCCGTTTTTCCAGTCGGTCTCCATAAGGAATGCCTCTTTCAACAAAGACTTCTCCTACATTTCCATCGGGGAATACGGTGAATGATACATACATGGTACCGCCAACATTGTGCAACAACTCATAGTCAGTATATTTCACCTTAGCCTGTACATAGCGGATAAGTTCTTCCATACCACCCGGAAACTCCGGCATGTTTTGCACAAACGTGTGCCGCTTTTTATTTTCTGCGTCATTTCCCCCTGAATTGCCATTACCACCACCTTCAGATCCCGGATCATATGGCTGTATCAAGTCAGAAGGCCCGTCACCACCGCCACCTTGCGTATCAGCAGTGGCAGTAGACTGTGCCCCTTGCTCCACGACAGTTACCTCATTATTCAACGAGCCACCAGAGGCAGCAGCATAAGCGCGTGCCGTTCCACGGTCAGGTTTGTCGGGCAGATCCGGTTTGATCTTAGTTGGATTTATATTGGTTATTGGCCCGATATCCACAACATCAGGAACTGAAATGACAGACTCGGCCTTCCGGACCAAAAACTGTAAAACGTACATGCCACCGCCAATAAGCCCCAATGACAACAGCAGCGCATAAAACACATTCACGTGGTGTTCACGTCTGAGCACATAAGCGCCATAATTTTGGTTTCTGCCTTCAAAAACCAAATCGTTGCGGCGATTGGAAATCAGGTTAGCCCAGGACAGATCCATAGAAAACAAAAAGATGAGGAGTGCGACGGAGGAGATGATCAATACAAACATATTTTTTGAATTTTAAGGTTTTTGCTCTAACCCAACCGTACGGTTCAAATTGCCGGAGGATCATCAATTCGGCTTCAAAAGCAGCGTATTAATCTCAAATCAGAGCCTAAATTCGTCAGCGTGTTTCGGTTAAAGTCCATATCACCAGGCAGCATGAAGACAGCTGGAATTATCGTTCTCTATGGACTGGCCATTGGGTTGGTTGTGAGCATTATGCAATGGGTTGATTATAAGAATAACGTCCATTCGTGGTCATTCGAGATTTATGCCGGTCTTACAGCATTGATTTTCGCACTGGGAGGATTGTGGCTCGGAACCCAGCTGAAGCGTAAGCACAGGGGAAATCAGGAAAACACGGTTGAAGTCAAACACACGCCGATCGATACCGTCATCAATTCCGGTCAGGGTGAAATTTCCGGATTGTCCAAAAGGGAAATGGAAGTTTTGCAACTGATGGCCGCAGGTTGTTCAAACCAGGAAATTGCGGACAAACTTTTCGTTTCACTGAATACCGTGAAGACTCATGTATCCAATTTATTCCTCAAACTCGAAGTAAAACGAAGAACCCAGGCCGTCATTAGGGCAAAAGAGCTTGGAATTCTTTCTTGATGAAAATATTGAGTTATTTGGTCACTATCAGCTGTTTTCTGTAAACACCTTGTGCGGTTTGGAATTCCAAAAAATAATATCCGGTCGCAATCGGTTGAATCAATTGTATCTGTCTTCTTTCATTTTTTTGAATGGGTCTTTGATCTAAATGAACCAGTTTGCCGTATGCATCA
>JBEIHH010000051.1:0-21924 GCA_040381475.1 Crocinitomicaceae bacterium
CGACCATAGTTTCGTAAGAGTCATTTCAAGAAGTCTGCTGTTTCGTAGCTGCCGATTCTGATGCCCCGTTATGTCAATTGCTCTATCTTCGGGCCATATGTCAGACAAGCCACATATCAAACCTCTGCTTGGGTTGTATGATTTGACTGTCATTGTAGTCGGACTGGTCATCGGCATGGGCATCTTCAGAACGCCGGTGGAGGTGGCGAACAAGGCGGGCAGAATAGATATCTTCTTTTATGCCTGGATCGCAGGATCCATCGTCAGTTATATCGGAGCATTTGTTTTCGCAGAAATAGGATCACGCTATCCACGTGCCGGAGGTTTTTACAAGATATTTTCACATTGTTATCATCCTGCATTTGCATTCATGGTGAACTGGATCACCGTCATCAGCAATGCGGCTTCTTCGGCTCTTGTCGCCATGCTTGGTGCAGAGTATATAGCGCCGCTTTTGTTTCCTGAATCGAAATCAACATGGACTGTGGCCGGTGTTGCAATGGTTGCTGTAGGTATCCTTTATTGGATCAATATGCGCGGCATCAAACCGAGCGCAAAAATTTTGAGTGGCCTGATGATCATAAAGGTGAGTCTTTTGCTCATCATCATTGCATCCGTCTTTTTCATCGATGCTCCTGCGGCGATAAATGTCTCAGCTTCCTCAGGATCACCATGGAATGCATTCGCCTTATGCTTCATTCCCGTATTTTTCACATTCGGAGGCTATCAGCAAACCATGAATTTTGGTGGTGACATTGGACAAGCGCGCAAATCATTGCCACGAGCTATTCTCATCGGAATGACGATCGTGAGCCTCATTTATTTGTCGGCGAATTATGCTTATTACCATGCACTCGGATTGCATGGCTTGCAAAACACAACAACACTTGCCTCAACAATACCTGGCTTATTGTTCGGCGAAGGGGTGTCGAAGGTCATTTCTGTCATCATGTTTTTATCCGTCATGGCATACGTTCATGTATCGATGATGAGCAATCCACGCGTGTATTTTGCCATGGCAGAAGAAGGCACCATGCCTCCGGTGCTCATGCGCATCAACAAAAAGACGCAGGTTCAGGAATATGCGCTTTCGTTCTTCACTTTTTTTATTGTGATTACCTTGTTATTCGCCGAGTCATTCGAAAACGGATTGAAATACGTCATGTTTTTCGACAGCATCGGATTCGTTGCTGCAGCTTCGGCCATTTTTATTTTCAGAAAACGTGCGCGTGCTGAAGCCCCTTCTTCTGAAGTCTTTAAGATGCGCGGTTATCCAATGCTGCCTGCCATTTTTATTTGTGTGTATGCAGCCATCACGGTAACCATATTTATCAATGACCCAATCACAGCGCTTATCGGTTTTGGATTGTTTATCCTTGGATGGCCATTGTATCACATTGTGCGCAAAACCGTAGCTCGGGCAAATAAAGTAACCTGAGATTTCTTCTGTCATGATGGCCTTTTCAAAACGTCAGTGAGCAGTTACGTCACTGTTTGGCCATCGTCACGACATATTGTAAAATGAGATCTTCTTTCTTCTTGTCGATCTTGGCCTTACCCGCCATCGGTGGAACTTCCTCTCTCCATTCCGATTCAGTATAATTGCCGGGCTTTTTAAGACCGTGGCACTTTCCACAGTTTTCTTCAAAGTGCATTTTGCCTTCATTGAGGCTGGCCATGGTGGCGCCCGGAAATTTTGCAGCAGCTCTTGCGACATCTGCATCTGTCATTGCAACAGAAGCGGCGGACTTACCTGCACCGCAGGCCATCAAGGTTATAGAAGTTATAGCGATCGCGGAATAACAAATGATTTTAAGCATTGGGTTGGTTTTCTACGAAAATAGAAAGACCAATGAATTCTTCCGTGAAAATTGTTTGCCAAAAGATTGTAACACATGTGAAGAAAGTCTGTTGGCAACGGAAATTCGGATTGTCGGATTGATGTTGGTCCAAACCGGGCGTTGGTAAATTTTGCTCATTCAGCAAGGGCAGCCGGTTACCTAAACCGCATTCTGCTCGGTCAACTTGCCCGTTGCACCTGCGCCCCTTAACTTAGCGCCAGAAACTATACATTATGCCCAAAGGAGTATTTCAGGTGCCGGTGCCTGTGAATGAACCGGTGAAGTCTTATGCAGCAGGAACAAAAGATCGGGAAGATCTGATCGCCAAATACCGTGAAATGTACAACCAGCAACCGATTGATGTGCCTATGTACATCGGTAGTGAGTTGGTGCGTACTTCTGATAAAAGGAAAATGTCGCCCCCTCACGATCACCAGAAAGTGCTTGGACATTTTAACATGGGCACCAAAGAGCACGCTGAGAAGGCAATTGATGCGGCGCTCAATGCACGGGCAAAATGGGCCTCATTGCATTGGGAGCAAAGAGCTGCGATATTCCTCAGAGCAGCTGATTTATTAGCCGGCCCCTGGCGCATGCGCATGAATGCTTCCACGATGCTTGCTCAAAGTAAAAATGCATTTCAGGCTGAGATTGATGCAGCCTGCGAATTGATAGACTTCCTCCGATTCAATGTGACATACATGCAGCAGATTTATCGGGATCAACCTGGTTCTCAACCGGGAATCTGGAATCGGTTGGAGTACCGCCCTTTGGAAGGATTCGTTTTTGCCATCACACCATTCAACTTTACTGCTATTGCAGGAAATCTTCCTGCCAGTGCAGCGCTGATGGGCAACGTGGTGGTTTGGAAACCGGCTGAAACTCAGGTTTACAGTGCTCATGTGGTGATGGAACTTTTCCGCGAAGCGGGATTGCCCGATGGTGTCATCAACCTGATTACAGTGGATGGTGCAGTGGCCGGTGATGTAGTGTTCAAACATCCCGACTTCGCCGGATTGCATTTTACCGGTTCAACAAGTGTATTCAAGCACCTCTGGAAGGAAATCGGCACCAACATAGATCGTTACAAAACCTATCCGCGTATTGTTGGCGAAACTGGAGGTAAAGATTTTGTTGTTGCACACAGCAGTGCCAATCCTCATGAAGTGGCAACAGCTATAACGCGTGGTGCATTCGAGTTTCAGGGTCAGAAGTGCAGCGCTGCCAGTCGTGCTTACATTCCAAAGTCAATGTGGCCGGTGGTGATGGATCGCATCATCGCTGATGTGAAGTCTTTCAAAATTGGCAGCCCTGAAGACTTGTCTAATTTCATCAATGCTGTTATTGATAAACGTGCTTTCGATAAGATCAAAGGCTATATTGAATATATCAAAGCGCAGCCGGATGCTGAGATAATCGCTGGCGGATCGTGCGATGATTCTAAAGGATACTTCATTGAACCGACTGTTGTTTTAACTACCAATCCAAAGTTTCGCACGATGTGCGAAGAAATCTTTGGACCTGTCATTACTATATTCGTTTATGAAGATGACAATTGGGCTGATATGCTGCATCTCGTAAATGATACAAGCGAATATGCGCTTACAGGAGCAATTCTTGCTCACGATCGTTATGCCATTGATCAGGCCACGAGGTTACTTGAAAATGCCGCAGGCAATTTTTATATCAACGACAAGCCAACAGGTGCTGTGGTTGGTCAGCAGCCATTTGGCGGTGCCCGTGCCAGCGGCACGAACGACAAGGCCGGAAGTTATCTCAACTTGCTCCGTTGGGTTTCTCCTCGAACCATCAAAGAAACTTTTGTGCCTCCTGTTGATTACCGCTATCCATTCCTGGGCTAATCCTTTGGTAGTATGTTCGGCAAATTGTTATCCATCTCAAAGGCGCTGCGTGAAGCAGGAAGTGTGTTCGGTGAGGAAGGCTTTGCGCTGAAAAAAAGACTCCTTGATAATTGTCGTGGAATAGCCTTGACCGGTGGCAACGCACTGATAGCTTATTCGGAGAGTTTGTTGTTCCTGCGTGTGTATAATTCCGATGTCAGACTGAACGGTTTGATAGAGCGTGAGATGAACAGGGTGGCAGCTTTCATGCGCACCCGCAAAGGCAAAGCTGCCGGTGAAAATGATGGCCTGCCTTTTCAACCGATAAGAACAAGATTTTCCCTCGACTTCTTGAATTGGCTTTCTGTAAGAAATGATGTTTCTGTGCGCATAACATCAATCAATGAGTCCGAAGCTACCTTGAATGATGTGCTCCGACTCACATTGCCATCGGCAGAACGAGAGCTGACATCTGCAGGCCACGATCAGGATGGAATTTTAGAAGCATTGGGAATCAATGAAAAGAACAAGCTCGAATTTATCCTCGATCAATTTTCGGCTTTAAGTGCCAGAAAAGATGTTGCCGATTATCTCTTCGATGCATTGGATATTCAGGTTGAAGTGTTGCCAAAACGGAAGGAGGTTTCGAAATTGTTCATCCGGCTTTCATTCGTCGATGAGTTCGTTCATGCAGACATCCAGCGAAAATTTGATCATATTGAATTGCTCAATCGTCCTTTGCCGGATGCGTTGTCTTTGACTGATGAGCAGCAAAACGAAGCTATTAGAGTAATCCGTGATGCCATGTTGCTGAACGCTCGTGAAACTGATCCGGCAACTTATCTTGAAGAAAATTCCTTGCGGATTTATCAGTTGGAGCGAGGAATTTCAATTGCATTTTTTGGCATGTACGGCTTGCGTCAGCTGGCGTATGAGTCTTATATCGGATACACATTGTTCAAAAACGGATACCCTGTTTCGTATGGTGGTGGTTGGGTTTTCGGAAACAGATCGTTGTTCGGCATTAATATATTCGATGCATACCGTGGAGGTGAAAGCGGACTGATCATGTGTCAGTTGTTGCGCACCTATCGACAGGCCTTTGGTATTGATTATTTCGAAGTTGAACCTTATCAATATGGAGCTGACAATCCTGATGGTATCAAGTCTGGGGCTTTCTGGTTTTATTACCGCTACGGGTTCCGGCCGATAAACAAGGCATTGCATAAACTGGCAGCAGATGAAGCCGCCAAAATTGCTTCCCGCAAGGGATATCGCTCTTCAGAAAAAACATTGATCAGATTCACGGGAAGCAATATCGCTCTCACTATCTCAAAACCTCAGAGTTTGACGGTCGCTCAAATTTCCGAGCGTGTCACAAAAATGATCAAGACGGAATTCAAGGGTAAAAGAGCCGTTGCAGTTGAATCCTGCGTAATGGATTTTGCCGAAGCTTGCGGTGGCATTTCTCATTTTCATGATCATGAAATTCGTGTCCTTGAAGAGATCGCACTTTTTGCCCGGGCATTCAAAGTATCAGATCAAAAGCAGTTCATGCTCTTGGAAAATCTGGTCCCTGCAAAAGTGGGTAACCCTTACGAGTACCAAAAAATCTGGCTCGAATTCTTCAGTAAATAGCCAGTTCTTATACGCTGTGATCTTTGTATGAAATTGCCTCTGTGTTCTTTGCGGTTTCATTAATTCTCCTTGTCCCAAAGCCCGGAACTTGTACTGTACCCACCCAACTCATTAAATTCGCGTCATGATGAAAAGAATGAAATTATTGCTGGTAGCATTGGGCATGTTGCCGATGATGTTGAATGCCAAAGAAGGCATGTGGATTCCTTCAGTGCTTAGCGCTGTATTCGATGACATGCAGGCAGCCGGACTTCAACTGAGTCAGGAAGATCTTTACTCTGTAAACAATAGTAGCTTGAAGGATGCCATTGTATTGTTCGGTGGTGGATGCACAGCAGAAATTGTGAGCGACAACGGGTTGTTGTTTACGAACCATCACTGTGGTTTCGACTATATACAGTTTCATACTTCGCTGCAAAATGATTACCTCAAAGATGGCTTTTGGGCCATGAACCGTGATCAGGAATTGATCTGTAACGGATTATCAGTCGTATTCATCGTTCGCATGGATGATATTACCGCACAGATGCGAGAAGGCATCAAAAGTGGCATGTCTATGTCCGAAATGGACGTTGTGTTGGCCAAAAACAAAGCTACGCTGGAAGCTGCGTATTTAAAAGATAATCCAGGTCTTGGTGTGCAGATCCGCGCTTTCAATTATGGCAATCAGTATTTTGCTAGTCTTACTAAAACTTACAACGACGTACGTCTGGTAGGAGCTCCTCCTAGCGAGATTGGAAAATTTGGTGGTGATACAGACAACTGGGTTTGGCCACGACATACGGGCGACTTCAGTGTTTTCCGTATTTACGCTGATAAAAACAACCAGCCCGCGAAATACAGCAAGGACAATGTTCCTTTCAAACCGGCACATTTTCTTCCAATAAACATCGGTGGTGTGAAGGAAGGTGACTTCAGCATGGTTTACGGATTCCCGGGACGTACCGAACATTTGCTTACCAGCTACGCTGTGGATTTTGTGATGAATCAGAGCAATCCTATGCGCATTGATTTTCGCGATCAGAGCATTGTAGTACTCGAAGGTGCTATGCGCTCGAGCGATGAACTGCGCATTAAGTATGCGGCCAAACAAAGTGATATTGCCAATGCATGGAAAAAATGGAAGGGTCAGCAAATCGGATTGACCAATTTCGATGCTATTGGTATGAAACAGAAGTTCGAATATGAATACAGCTCGAAGTGCAGGCTGGAAGAGAATGCATCTTATTCAGGTTTGCTGGATGAAATAAAGAAGAAATATGATGAGGCAAATCCGACAATTTTTAATATGCAGCGGTTTGTAGAATACGCATACTACGGTCCTGAACTGATTTCGTTCAGCAACCGTTTCAGAGTGCTGGCCGATAATTATGAAAAACTTAAGAATGATGGAACATTGGCTGCGACCATCAAAGACCTGAAGGAGGGCGCAAGATTGTTTTACAAGGATTTCGATTTGAATACTGAGAAGGCCATTTATGCCAGGTTGTGGCCATTATTTCATGTGAAGTACAATACATCGCTTTCTACTGACATGCTGAAGGCTTCTTTCATTTTATCCTCGGAGGAGGTAAATAAAGTTTACGACAAAAGTATTTTCAGGGACAGCACTGTTCTTTTTAAACTCCTTGACAATTTCGGTAAATCATCCGTGAAAAGGCTGAAAAAGGATCCATTCTTGATCGAGTCTTCTGCACTGTATGATGATTTCAATCAGAACCTGCGAACAAAAGCGGCGCAGTTCCAAAAAGAAATCGACTTCCTCATGCAGAAATATGTGGAGGGCATGATGAAAATGTTCCCCGGTGATTATTGGTCTGACGCCAACAGCACCCTTCGCATAACGTTTGGAAAGGTTGATGGAAGCTCACCACGCGATGGTGAAAGTTATGAATATTATACTACCACTACAGGCATTTTACAGAAGAATGCAACCGGAAATCCAGATTTTGCTATTCAGCCAAAATTGAAAAGCCTGCTTGAGAAGAAGCAGTTCGGTAAGTATGGTGTGAACGGTGAGCTGCGTGTTTGTTACACCGGAAGTAACCACACAACAGGAGGTAACAGCGGATCACCGGCATTGAACGCAAAAGGTGAATTGACAGGTGTCAATTTCGATAGATCGTGGGAAAGCACGATGAGCGACATTACCTACAATCCTGAGATATGCCGAAACATCATGGTCGATGCCGGTTATGTGCTGTGGGTCATAGATGTATACGCGGGTGCCGGATATCTCATCAATGAAATGAAGGTGATCCGCTAAGAGATGGTTGGATGCGCTTGTGAAATGATTCAGTTATTGGTGCAATTTGAATTTCCGTATTCAAGGCTACTCCAATCTTTTATAGGTTAAATTTCGGGGATTTGTTGTAGTTAATCATGAAAAGTAAAATCGAAAAGTTACAAGAGATACTCAACCATGCTGTGGATGGTCGGAAAATATTCGGCACATCGTTTTGTATACGCCACCTCGATTTCAATTGGTGCGGTGCGAGCGGCAATCTTGAGAGTAACAGACAATATTTTATAGCCAGCACCACGAAGTTGTTTATCACAGCGGTCATAATGCAATGGCGCTCGCAAGGCCGCATCAGTCTGACCGATAAGATTGAGCAATATCTTGAAGAAGATATATTGAAAAACCTGCATGTATTGGGTGGCCGGGATTATAGCAGACAAATCACAATTGAGCATTTACTCGCACATACTTCCGGTATTCCTGATTACTTCCAAAACAAAGACAGCGCAGGGAAAAGTCTTGAAATGGAAATAATGGGAGGGAAAGATCAACATTGGTCTTTTGAGGAAGCTGTAGCCAGAAGTAAAAAAATGCAGCCACTTTTTGCACCAGGAGTTCAAGGCAAGGCCCACTATTCGGATACGAATTTTCAGTTACTCGGCGAGATAATCAGGAAACTCGAAGCGAAAACGCTGGATGAGGTTCTCAATCAAAAAATCATAACACCTCTGGGTTTATCTCAAACGTATTTGTATTCCGATCCAGCCGATAAGCGCCCGGCGACACTTTATTACAAAAGCCAGTCTCTGCCAATTCCCAAAGCAATGACCTCTTTCGGGCCCGATGGTGGTGTTGTTTCCACATCCGGCGACATGATCAATTTTATTGAGGCATTTTTCTCCGGTGGTTTGTTTCCGAAGGACTATATAACTGAGATGTGCAGGTGGAACAAAATATTTTTCCCCATGCAGTCAGGCATCGGTATGCATCGTTTCAAATTGCCCTGGATTTTTAATCCTTTCGGATCGGTGCCTGATATGATCGGTCATTCAGGGCTTTCCGGGGCTATCGCATACCATGCGCCCGAAAAAAATATCTTTATCGCTGGCACTGTCAATCAGGTTGCATACCCTGATAGTTCCTTTCGCCTTGCAATCAAATTAATCTTGCAAACCATCAAGACCAATAGCCGATAGGGGTGAGGTGTCTATTACTGCTTTAATAAATTATTAGTTGTCATGAAAAGGATTCTCATTATTTTCTCTTTGTCTTGGCTCTTGATGACTCTGATGGTCATATTTTGTGAAATAGAATTCAGCGCCATCGAAAGCCGGGCAGCTTGGACAAGGATAGCCTTAACCATTACAGAAACAGCGGGTAAAATCGGTACCATTATTATAGTTGTTTTGACGGTGTTGCTTTACACCAGAAGAATGCAGAGCAGCACAGATGTTGCAAAGACACTACTGCGCAGCATGGCATTGTTGTTCGCGCTCATCGGTGGTTTCGCCTTTATCAACGAACACCTGACCAAAAAGGCCGCGAAAGCAATCAGGCCGATCCTCACTTATATATCGGGTTTAACTCAAGGTGATTTTTCACCGGAACAACTTTATGCCAGGAACGATGCAGACAGAACGGCCATGGTGATGTCGGCCATCGCGAATCACCGCACGTCATTTCATCATGTAGATAAATATGTGCTCAACCACTGGTCAGATGAAACCGGTTATTCTTTTCCTTCCGGGCATACATTCAATGCATTTCTGCTGGCAGTTATTATTTCATTCAGCTTATACCATTCGCGAAGTAAAATGGTCAATTATTATTATGTCATACCTCCCGTTTGGGCTATGATGGTTGGTGTTTCCAGGGTTGCATTAGGGGCACATAGTGCTAAAGATGTGATTTTTGGCGGGGCGTTAGGTCTTGGTGCAGGACTTCTATTTATTCATTGGGACGATTTGCGCCATCTGGTATTGCATAGAAAATACGACGTATGAAAATTCTTTATGGCGTTCCGGGAGAAGGCATGGGGCATGCAACCCGCAGCAAGGTGGTCATTCAGCATTTGCTGAAAAAGCACGATGTACATGTTGTTGCCAGTTCAAGAGCCTTTCAGTTTTTGGACAAACAATTTCCGGGAAGAGTTTCTGAAATAAAAGGTTTTCATTTCGCCTTCAAAGACAAGAAGGTTTCCAAATCGGGAACATTCATGTTGAATCTTCGAAATCTTCCTTCGAATCTTAATCACAATCTGGAAAGGTATTTTGAACTGGAAAAGGTCTTTACTCCTGATCTGGTGATCAGCGATTTCGAATCCTTCTCTTACTATCTGGCAAAATACCATCGCATTCCTGTGATCAGTATAGACAATATGCAGGTAATAGATCGCTGCCAGCTGAATATTCCAATACCCCGCGAGCAAAAGGAGAGTTTTACGCTGGCCAGAAATATTGTGCGCGCTAAAGTGCCGACATGTAAGCAATATTTTATCACTTCGTTTTTTGACGCTGATATAAAAAAGGCAAATACTCAAATTGTACCTTCCATTTTACGTGATGAGATATTGAAGCTGAAGCCGTCAGCTCGTGGTCATATTATAGTTTATCAGACAGGCACCGTTGCCGCTTCCATGTCGGAGATATTGAATCAAGTTGCGGACAGATCATTCATTGTCTATGGTGCTGATAAGGAGTCGACCATTGGCAATACCACATTTCGCCGATTCAGTGAAGATGGATTCCTCGATGATTTTGCCGGAGCAGATGCGGTCATTGCAAATGGTGGATACTCTTTCCTGAGCGAATCTGTGTATCTACGCAAACCCGTGCTGTCCATTCCAATTACCAGTCAATTCGAGCAATTTGTCAATGCAGCCTACATTGAACAACTTGGATATGGCCGCCATTTTTCGACACTCACCGCCGATCATGTGAAGGCCTTTTTGTACGATCTGGATACATTCAATACAAACCTGAAGTCATATCAGCAGAAAGGCAATGATGTCTTATTTAGCTTGTTAGATGACTATTTGGGTGCTACTTAGAACTATTATGGCTTATTTGACGTATCTTTGTCCTGAATTTGATTACTTTGTATCAGGTGTTGGACAAAATGTCCATCTTCCGTCTCCTGATTTTTGGGCATCATTTCGCCAAATATTTTACAATAAAGAATGACATTTGAATCATTGGGTCTAATTGAACCCATCCTTAAAGCCTTAGAACATGAAGGCTATGAAAAACCTACGCCTATTCAGGCCAAGGCTATTCCTTTTATTTTGGAACAACGCGATATCCTTGGTTGTGCACAAACCGGCACCGGTAAGACCGCTGCTTTTGCACTGCCTGTTATCCAGTTGCTTTCTGAAAGAATAAAACACAATAACAAACAAAAACACATACGTGCACTAGCACTAACTCCAACGCGCGAACTGGCTATCCAGATTCACGAGAGTTTTCAGGCTTACGGCAAATTTGCTCACCTGCATTCTACCGTCATTTTCGGTGGAGTAGGACAGGAGCCTCAGACACGTGCGCTGAAAAAGGGTGTTGATGTGTTGATTGCAACTCCCGGCCGATTGCTGGACCTGATCAATCAGGGCTATGTCGATCTGTCGAATCTGGAAGTTTTCATCCTCGATGAAGCGGACCGTATGCTCGACATGGGCTTTATCCATGACGTAAAAAAAGTCATTGCGAGAATTCCATTAAAACGCCAAACGCTGTTCTTCAGTGCTACCATGCCACCTGAAATTCAGAAGCTGTCGTCGAGTATTCTAACCAATCCCGCGAAGGTTGAGGTAACACCACCCGCAACGACTGCCGAAAAGATCGCACAGCAGATTTATTACATCGACAAAACCACGAAAAAGTTTATGTTGGTCAAGTTGTTGGAGAATCCTGAAATGGACCGTGCTCTGGTATTCACCCGCACCAAACATGGCGCTAATAAGGTGGTAAAAGATCTTATCAACGCTGGGGTTTCTGCTGAAGCCATCCATGGCAATAAATCGCAAAACGCCCGACAATTGGCGCTCCGCAATTTCAAGGAAAGCAAAACAAGGGTACTTGTAGCTACTGATATTGCAGCACGCGGTATTGACGTTGACGATCTCGCTTATGTGATCAACTATGAAATCCCAAACGTACCTGAAACTTATGTACACCGCATAGGCCGCACAGGTCGCGCAGGTGCATCCGGTGTAGCTATTTCTTTCTGCGAAGCAGAGGAAGTTGCATATGTCAAGGATATACAAAAGCTCACGGGAATTGTTATACCTCTGGCGCCAGACGCACCGGAAGCACAATTCAAGATGCCTTCAGCTTCACACGCCCCATCAAAACCGAGTGGCGGTCATAAACCACACGTGAAAAGAGACGGAGCCAAAAGAAGCAATGGTGCCGGTAAGTCATGGTGGAAAAGCCGTGGAAATAAGCCGAAAGCTCAGAACGGTTAATGAATTTTAAAACTGGAGGGTACTTTGTCTTTTACAAAGTTCCCTCCTTTTTATTTTTTAGAGAAACGGTGTTCGAGTGTTCTGTAGGCGATGATCAGTCCGATGAAAACTAAGAAGGCGCCAGTAACGAATGCCGCTCCAGGGAAATAAATATCTGACTTCGTTGTGAAGTGATTAAAAATGCCAGCCATCATCAGTGGACCAATAATCGACGTGATACTTTGAACACTAGTGATGGTTCCTTGCAATTCGCCCTGTGAATTTGCCGGAACTGATGAAGTCATGATCGATTGCATAGCTGGTCCGTTGATGCCTCCGAGGCAATAGGGTATGATTGCCATCATCATATAAAATCCTGTAGGAGCGAGTCCGAAAGCAAGTAGTCCGATTGTGTACAATGCCAGGCCAAGAAGCACTGCGTTCTGATTGCCGATTTTAGGATTGACAATACGCACCAAAAAGCCCTGAACGAACGCGACCAGAATGCCGACTACGGTGATCGAAATACCGATTTTGGTTTCGTCCCATTCAAACTTCAGCATGGAATAGTATTGCCAGTTGGTCATCACAGCTTGCGCTGCGAGGTATAAGAGGAAGAAGCAAACCAATAGTCCTATGATCGACTTGTATTTTTTCAGATGCATCAATGCGCCAACAGGATTCGATCTTTTCCATTCAAAAGCCCTTCTGTTTTCTTGGTTAAGGGATTCTGGCAAAATGAAATAGCCGTACAAGAAGTTGAGCAACGATAGAATAGCACACGCTATGAACGGAACGCGCACGCCCCAGCCGGCCAACAATCCTCCAAGACTTGGGCCGAGAATAAAACCAAGTCCGAATGCAGCCCCAAGCATGCCGTAGTTTTTGGATCTGCTAGTTTCATCGCTGATATCAGCGATATAGGCAGTAGCCGTAGTATAGCTTGCTCCCATGATACCCGCAATGATCCGGCCGATAAATAACCAAAAAATATTGGGCGCAAATGCCAAAAGCAGAAAATCCAGCCCCAGGCCAAAAAGGGAAAGCAGCAATACAGGTCGTCTTCCATACTTATCACTCAAGCTTCCCAAAATAGGCGACATAAAAAACTGCATGATGGCGAAACTGAACATCATCCAGCCTCCCAGCACTGCGGCGCGACTTTCGTCGCAGTTTTCCATACCCATGATGAGTTTTGGAAATACAGGTATAATGATACCGAAGCTGATCGAATCGATGAGCACAGTAATCAGAATAAACCAAACTGCTGCCTGACGTTTTGCTGACATAGTGAAAAAATCCGGGCGAAGATAGGTGCGAAATAAGCCTACAAAAATCAGCCGATTCTTTCACCGTTATTACATGGCCTTTCCGTCTCGAGCAATGTTACACGGCCCTCAGAGTCAACTGCCCCAAGCACAAGACATTCGCTCATAAAGGTCCCGATTTGTTTTACCGGAAAATTGACAACAGCAACAATCTGTTTGCCAGTCAATGTCTCCGGTTCATAGTAATGAGTCAATTGGGCGCTGGTTTTTTTGATGCCTATGTTTTCACCAAAATCGATTTGGAGACGAAAAGCAGGTTTGTTCGCCCCGACGGCCTGCTCCGCACTGATGATTGTTCCGGTGCGGATTTCAACTTTTTCAAAGTCCTGCCATGTAATGAATTGTGATTCCATATTCTGATCATGCGAATATCGCTAATGATTGCGACAGGCCATACATTTGCGCTCATGAGCGCACCTGATTTCAATGAATTCGAACCGAACGGTGATTATTTGACCTGGAAAAAACTCGTCATGAAAGAACTGGGCGATAAGCCCTATGAGACGCTGATATGGCACAACGAAAACGGATTTGATGTAGAGCCCAATTATACTGAGCTTATCCAAATTGCGGATGTAAAAAGACCTGACACCTGGGAGTTATCGCAGGAAATTGGCAATGCCGATTTGAAGTCGCTGAATGCTTCTTTGATCGAATCTCTGATGGGAGGAAGCAATGCCATCGGAATTATGAATGATTTGAGTTCCGCCGAAGCTCTGAATACTGCGCTCAATCAAGTTGAATGGCCTTATATCAGCATTCATTTCAGGGTTTGTAGCCGACCTCAGGAATTTGCTTCATCGGTCGTAGCGCATGCAAGGTCGAGAAGCTACGATACTAAATCGCTCCGGGGATCTGTTGCCATAGACGCGTTAAGTCTCGATGATTCCGCTTTACTAGCATTGTCAAAAATTTGGAAAGAGCATTTTACGGTATTCCGAATATTTGAAATCAATGCGGAGGAAATTCACAACAAGGGTGGCAATTCGAAGCAGGAACTTGCATATGCGCTGGCTTCGGGCAATGAGCTTTTGCATCGTTTGGTGAATACCGGAGTATCTGTTGATGATGCTGCAGCCATGATTCAATTCAGGTTTGCAACGGGCAATGCATATTTCCCTGAGATAGCAAAATTCAGGGCTTTCAGATTGATGTGGAGAACCATCATCGATCAATACAAACCTGCCCACAATTGCAGTCGGGAGGTATTTGTTTATGCCACCACCTCGCGCTTTTTGCAGACTGCGCTTGATATGAACAATAACCTGTTGCGAGGTGTTACGCAATGTATGAGCGCCATATTAGGCGGAGCCAATGCCGTGAATGTGATGTCGCACGAATTCAATGCTGAAAAAATATCCGAAGACTCATGGCGACTCGCAAGAAATATTCAGCAATTGCTGATTGAAGAATCTTACTTAGATAAAGTAGGCGATGTTGCCAACGGTTCTCATTATATCGAAAAACTCACTGAGTTGATTACACAACACTCCTGGAAGTTGTTTCAGGACATTGAGGCAGCGGGCGGAATTGTTCAATATAAGAGTAAGCTTATGCAGGAAATTGAAGCCAGCCTCAAAATGCAACAAGCCATGATAGCGGATGGGAGGCGTGTTGTGGTTGGTGTCAATAAATACAAACAAAAGTCTGAATCGACTACACATGTTGGCGGTAACACGCTGACCGGATTTTTGGAGAAGGGATGACGCATTTCGACCAACAGACCACCAAGGATTTAGAATTTGATCTGATCAGGCTTATGCTGCACGACCACTGTGTGCAGCAAACTGCCCGTCTCAGGATGATTGATCTGGAACCGGTGCGCGATTTCAGACGATTGCGCACGGAACTATTGCGCACAGAAGAATTTACTTCTATCCGCAGAAACGGCATCGCTTTTCCGGCACTCGATTTTGAAGAACTGGATGAAGAAATAAGACTGCTTCAAGTGCGCGACAGTGTTTTGAATGAAGAAAGTTTCTTTCGGTTACATCGCGCCAATACCCTGGTCAATCAACTGCTGGGATCTTTCGAAGGTGTTGAAGAAGCACTCTCGAATTTATACAGTCTTGTCAATGAAGTAGAGTTCAGCGAAGAAATGATCAAAGCCATTGAAGTGGTGTTTGATGCCAAATGGAAAGTGCGTGATGATGCTTCACCGGAACTGCGGACCATAAGAGATTCTATCGTCCATATTAGAAGAAGCATAGCCCGTAATTTTTCGAAGATCATGAAAGAATATGCTTCGAAAGGTTTTTTGGGTGATACCGGCGAGGCATTTCTGAATGAAAGAAAAGTTCTTGCGGTTTACAGCACACACAAGCGCAAGGTGCCCGGTATTGTTATCAGCAGCAGCAAAACAGGAGCGCTGACGTACATAGAACCGGAGATCAATATTCAGCTCAATTTTGAATTGGAGTCGTTGATGGACGATGAGAGGAATGAGATCAGAAGAATATTGAGGCAGCTTACAGCTGATATCAGACATCAGTTACCGCTTGTCAGAAAGTACCAGAAGTGTTTGACTGAATTCGACTTTATTCAGGCGAAGGCCCGACTCGCGATGGATCTGGATGCCATCATGCCGGAGTTGTCGGAAGATCCTGTGATCGATTTGCGCAAGGCTTTTCACCCATTGCTTTTGTTTCAGAATAAAAGAACAGGTAAGCCCACCTTTCCGCAATCGCTGCGGATGGACAGGGACAAAAGAATGCTGGTGATCAGTGGTCCGAATGCAGGTGGAAAGAGTATCACGTTGAAAACAGTGGGTTTGCTGCAGGTCATGTTGCAAAGTGGTTTGCTTGTGCCGGTTGCGCCCGGAAGTGTGATGAGTTTTTTCGCTTCCGTGCTCACGGATATTGGCGACAATCAAAGCATCGAAAATCAGCTTTCGACATACAGCTATCGGTTGAAGCGAATGAAGCACTTTCTGGATGTGGCCAACAGGCGTTCGCTTGTATTGCTCGATGAATTTGGAACGGGATCAGATCCTGATTTAGGTGGAGCACTCGCGGAAGTGTTTTTCGAAGAGATGTACAACCGCAAGTCTTTTGGCGTAATCACCACACACTATAGCAATATAAAGCTCAAAGCTGCGCAGCTCAACCACGCAATAAACGGGTGCATGCTTTTCAACACGAAGACACTGGAGCCAACCTATCAATTGTCCATCGGGCAACCGGGTAGTTCCTTCACTTTCGAAGTGGCGGAGATCAATGGCATTCCAAAAGAAATGATAGCTGCAGCGAAGAAGAAGATGAGCAAACAAAAGGTGGAGATGGATAGAATGCTCGCGTCACTTCAGGAAGAGAAAACCCGTTTTGAATCGTTGACGGCAAATGCCCGGGCGGCTGGCGAACTGGCCAGCACCGCCATCAATGAATACGAGCGCATGAGTTTACGCATGGAAGAAAAGTTGCAGAAGCAAAATGAAACCATTGAACGAAATAACAAATACCTGAACCATGGCCGGAGGTTGGTTCAGTTCATTGAATCTTATAATCTGCGATCGAAGAACAAAGAGCTGTTGGATGATGTGAAGAAGTATATCGCGATGGAAAAGACGAAGATCGACGATGATCGCAAGCAAAAGTCACTGAAGAAAAAGATCGTTAAACAAAAGGAAGAAACAGAACACAAGCAGAAGCGGACTGAGTCAATAAAAGTAGGCTCGCTGGTCAAGCTTGAAAATACCAAACAGACAGGTACTGTCATCGATCTTGACAGAGGTCAGGCTACAGTGGCCATTGGTGTATTCAAAACCAAGGTAGATGTAAAGAAGCTTGAGTTTATCAAATGAAACGAAAACTAATTCTGTTGCATGGTGCAACAAAAAAGGCGACCAATGCCGCCTTTTCAATTTTGCTGAATATCTGATTATATCATCTCCAAACTGCGCTTCACGAATTTCGTCAATGCTTCGCCCTTGAGCAATCCTTTTGAAAGCAACGCAAGGTCAATGGCCTGATTCATCTTCTCTTCGTTGATCACTGTATTGTTCTCAGCATCGGTAATCGTATTGGTGAAAAGTGGGTGATTGGCATTGGCTACGAGGTTGTAGCTTTCCGGCAAGCTGCCATAAAAACCTCCTCCGCCCATGGCGCTTTGCTCTTTCATCCTGCGCATGAATTCGTTTTGTGTAATCACAAACGGCGCTTCAGTGGGCGACATACTTGCAAATTCAATCTGGAATTTTTTCGAATCAACAAGCTTGGTCAAGGCTGTCTTCAAGCTGGTCTTCTGCTCATCTGATAGTGCCGATGGCATTTGCTCTTCTTTCTCGATGAGCTTGTCCATCACGTCGGCATCTACACGTATGAAGCGCAGTCCGCTGTTTTTCTGCTCTGCCTGCGAGATATAATGAGTTGAAAGTGGTCCGTCGAGAAGCAATACTTCATATCCACGTTCTTTCGCAGATTCGATAGGTGTATGTTGTTCTTCTTTATTGGCGGCATACAACAGAATGGTGTCGCCCTTTTTATCCTTTTGAGTGTCCTTGACCTTCTCGCGGATTTCTTCCATTGTATAATATTTGTTTTCTGCTGATTTCAACAGCGAAAACTTCTCTGCCTTCTCGTAAAACTTCTCATCTGTGAGCATTCCGTATTGGATGAACACTCCAATATCATCCCACTTTGCCTCAAAATCCGGACGATCGTTGTTGAACATAGTCTGAAGTTTGTCCGCTACTTTTTTGGAGATGTGCGCAGAGATTTTTTTCACGTTGGCATCTTCCTGCAGGTAACTGCGCGATACGTTCAATGGGATATCCGGTGAGTCAATTACTCCATGAAGCAAGGTCAGAAAGTCGGGGAGGATGTTCTTTACTTCATCGGTGATGAATACCTGATTCGTATACAACTGAACTTTGTTCTTCTGCACCTCAAAATTGTTTTTCATTTTAGGGAAAAACAAAATACCGGTCAGGTTGAAAGGATAGTCCACGTTGATGTGAATGTGGAAGAGCGGCTCGTCGAATGTCATCGGATAGAGCTCGCGGTAAAAGGCCTTGTAATCTTCATCTTTCAGATCGGCAGGCTTTTTCATCCACAAGGGCTGTGTATTGTTGATGATGTTGGGAACCTTGATCTCAACTTCCTTTTTGTTGCCTTCTTCATCCGTTTCTTCACCCTCAATCCAGTCGGACTTTTCTCCGAACTGCAATTCTACCGGCATGAACTTGCAGTATTTATCCAGGATTGTCTGGATTCTGCTGTCTTCAGCGAATTCAACGCTGTCGTCGCTCAGGTGGAGAATGATATCTGTACCGGGTGTTGTTCTGCTGCCTTCCGACATAGTGAAATTCGGCGAACCGTCGCAGGTCCAATGAACCGGAGTAGCGCCTTCACGCTGGGAGAGGGTTTGAATTTCCACCTGCTTTGCCACCATGAATGCGGAGTAGAAGCCCAATCCGAAGTGACCGATGATCTGTGCGTCTTTGTATTTCTCTACAAACTCTTCAGCACCGCTGAAGGCGATCTGGTTGATATATTTTTCGACCTCCTCAGTGGTCATCCCGATACCGTTGTCACGTACTGTCAGGGTTTTTGCATTTTTGTCAGCAATAACTTCTACGCGAAGGCCGCTTCCGTCATGTTTGATTTCGCCTGAAACACTCAGCGTTTTTACTTTCTGACAGGCATCCACTGCATTGCTGACCAATTCACGCAGGAAAATTTCGTGGTCGCTGTATAGGAATTTCTTGATTATAGGGAAAATATTGTCGGTGTGCACTTTCAAAGTGCCTTCGGTCATTGTTGCCATAGTAAGACTGCTAGTTTGTATTTGGATGTGCTCAACTCAACGGTTGTGCCAACCAAGTAAATCGTGAAATCTTGTCAGTTTTGGTAGAAGGTTTACTTCATCTTAATTTCCCCTCCAAATAACATCAAAATTATGTCATTCCCATCAGACCTCGAAATCGCTCAGGCATGTAAAATGCAGCACATCAATGATATTGCTGCAAAATTGTCGATCAGTGTCGACGACCTCGAACACTATGGCAAGTTCAAGGCCAAGCTGCCATTGAACCTCATCGATGACAACAAGGTCAAAAAGAATAAACTGGTACTTGTTACGGCCATTACTCCAACACCTGCCGGTGAGGGAAAAACCACAACTTCAATCGGTCTCACCGAAGGTCTCAATAAAATAGGGAAGAGGGCAACGGTTGTTTTGCGTGAACCTTCGCTTGGTCCCGTTTTCGGTATCAAGGGTGGCGCTGCCGGTGGTGGTTATGCCCAGGTGGTGCCGATGGAAGATATCAATTTGCACTTCACCGGTGATTTCAGCGCCATCGAAAAGGCCAACAACCTGCTTGCGGCGTTGGTCGACAACAACCTACAGAGCAAACAGAATAATCTTGGTCTCGATCCACGACAGATCTACTGGAAGCGTGTGATGGACATGAACGACCGCTCGCTCCGAAATATCACCATCGGTCTTGGTGGCACTGCCAACGGTATTCCACGACAGGATGGATTCAATATCACCCCGGCAAGTGAAGTGATGGCCATTCTTTGCATGAGCAAGAATATCGAAGACCTGAAGACCAAATTGGGTAACATCTTCGTTGGGTTTACTTACGATAAAAAGCCCATTTACGCGCGCGATCTGAAAGCTCAGGGCGCCATGGCCATTCTGCTGAAGGATGCCATCAAACCCAATCTGGTGCAAACGCTGGAAGGAAATCCGGCGATTATTCATGGTGGTCCTTTCGCCAACATTGCGCAGGGAACCAATACGATCATAGCTACGAAAATGGGGTTGACCCTTTCTGATTTTGTGGTGACTGAAGCCGGATTCGGTGCCGATCTCGGCGCGGAAAAATTCATGGATATCAAATGTGGTTATGGCGATCTGAAGCCCGATGCCATCGTGCTCGTTGCTACGATCCGCGCGCTGCGTCATCATGGCGGTGCCAAAAAAGAAGAATACAATACTGCTTCGATGGAACGTGTGTCGAAAGGTTTTGAAAACCTCGAGAAGCATATTGAGAACTGCAAAAAGTTCGGATTGAATCCGACTGTTGCGATCAACCATTTCCCAACGGATACTGAAGAAGAACTGCAGTATGTGATTGAACAATGTGCAAAGCTTGGAACGCAGGCTGTTGTTGCCAGAGGTTTCGCCAAAGGCGGGGAAGGCATGAAAGACCTTGCTCAGGCTGTGGTGAAAGAGATCGAATCGGGCAAGAACAACTTCAAACCACTTTATGACTGGAGCATTCCGGTAAAAGAAAAGATCGATCGCATTGCCAAAGAAATTTATGGCGCTGAAGCTGTTGTTTATTCCAAGGATGCTGAATCTGATCTGAAGACCATCGAAAAATTGGGACTGAGCGGATTGCCAATATGCATGGCCAAGACACAAAAGTCATTCAGTGATGATGAGTCAAGAATAGGTCGTCCTCGTGGATTCAAAGTCACGGTTCGTGAATTTGAATTTGCGGTGGGAGCAGGGTTCATTATTCCAATACTGGGTGATATGATGCGTATGCCCGGATTGCCGGTTATTCCTGCAAGTGAAGGAATGGACATCGATGCCAATGGCGTTATTTCCGGTTTATCCTGATCGGTTTTAATGCTCACCAGAAACTATTCGGCAATCAAAATAACAGCATCATCTGCTGACAAAGTGGATGATGCCCTTACGCTGGAGCATCCTCTTTCTCTGGCCGTCAATGGTGAGCCGTTTACCCTCACCATGCAAACACCCGGTCATGAAGAAGAATTGGTCAGAGGGTTATTATATTCGGAAGGTGTATGTAAGCTGAAGTCGGGCAAACTGGATTTTCGAGTTACTGAAAAAAGTGATGATGGTCTTGTTTCAGGGTTGAATCTGGTCATTGATCCCTCGTTGCTCGATCAATCCCAGATCAACAAGCGCAATCTGCTATCTGTTGCCAGTTGCGGTATTTGTGGTAAGACAGAACTGTCTGTTCATTCAGGAGAAAAGCTTGATGCGCAGCAAGGAACCTCTGTTGAAGAGATCAATCAGATGTTCCAAAGTATGGCGGAAAAGCAAAGTGCTTTCATTCATTCCGGAGGTTGTCATGCTGCTGCTGACTTTGATTCGGCTAAGCGAATGATGGTTGTTCGTGAAGATATCGGCCGTCACAATGCTGTCGACAAGGTCATTGGGGCCTTGCTCAATGAAGGCAAACTAAAGTCAGCGAGGTATCTTCTGGTGAGTGGACGCATTTCATACGAAATCGTTACCAAGTGTTTTGCAGCGGGAATTCCAAATCTGTTGGCCGTTTCGGCGCCTTCCTCGCTTGCTGTTGACTTTGCCAAAGAATTGGGTATTACGCTTTATGGTTTTTGTCGTGGCGATCGTGCAACGAGGTATTCGTGAGTTGCGAATTCTGAAATAATTTGCAGCCATGAATATTGAATCTGCCAAAGCCAAGATCAATCAACTTACCGCATCACTCAACGAGCACAATCATCGCTATTATGTCCTGAATCAGCCTGTTATTTCAGACTTTGAATTTGATCAGATGCTCAAGGAACTGGAGCAACTGGAATTACAGTTTCCGGAACTGGCAGATCCGAATTCACCCACCAAACGCGTAGGTGGTGATATCACCGAC
>JBEIHH010000052.1:0-21861 GCA_040381475.1 Crocinitomicaceae bacterium
ACTTCTCGAAATCAAAATACTCTACCAGAGCCTCAGGTAGAATCACTTTTAATAGGTCGTAATACAAATCTGCCATCTCAATTATTGGATGGCTCAAAGATGGATCAACTCATTTTCCCCACAAGTTTTGGACTTGATCCCTTTCCAGGATACACCTCAAATCACCTCACTTCGGGCATTTTAGAAATCCTGATCTCCGTGCGCCTGTTGATTGAATGCTCCTGATCAGAACATTCCACACCGTCCTTACACTCATTCAGAAGCTGTGCCTCACCGAATCCTTCACTTTTGAATCTGTTGGCTGCAAGCCCGCCTTTGGTTAAATATTCAATTGCCGACTTTGCACGCTTGCCTGATAATGCTTTATTGTATGCCGCGTCTCCTCTTGAATCAGTGTGAGAACGGAGCTCGAGCATCACTCTTGGATTTTTTTTCATTACGATGGCAATCTGGTCCAACTGCGAGGATGCCTCACCCGTGAGTTTCGAACTATTGTATTCGTAATAGATACGATTGATGACAAACAAATCGCGGTGTGATACTATAATTTTTTGATTGTATTCATCCACCAATTCAATAGCTTCATTTGGATCAACCCTCAGATATTTGATCTCAGCGTCCAATACAGGCAGTGTTATTTTTTCTCCTTTGTCAGTGATCAGTACGTGCCGTGCAGCAGTCTCTTTCGAAAGCCGGAACGTATACTCCGCTTGTGGTTCTACTTTCGTAAAACGGAATCGTCCGCTGTCGTTGGTGTAGGCTATCGCGACCGGTACTCCTTCTTCATCCAGAATGGTAATCGGTTCATCTCTTCCGACATCTCCCGGTTGTTCTGTGTAAAGTTGACCTTCGAGATTAATTCTTAGCACGCTCTCATCCTCCAATGAAATCAGTTTCAAATCTGAATAACTCAAGGGCAATAATTCAAGATTGGCAAATCCACTGGCATTGAATCTTATCTGTCGCAATGAATTGCCTTTATCATCGCTAATGATCAATACACATTCTGTGTAAATATAAGGATCAATTCCACCCAACTGAATTATGTAACCCTTTCCAAAACGCAACGAACTCATATCTACGCGCCCTAAAGAATCACAAACCTGATGTGAGAAGACTTCCCCATATTCATTCGTAATAGTTAGTTCGATTGAGCTGTGTGCTTGTCCGCCACAAGAAAGCTCGCCGGAGAATTGGATATAGTCTTCTTGAGGAAACACTTTTTCGATAACATACAGATCATCGCCTCCTTCTCCTCCAGACCTCGCTGATGTCAGAATCCACTTCTCATCAGTTAGACGAAGAAGCGTAATATCATCTCCTTCGCTGTTGAATGGCTCGCCCAGCGATGCGACGGAATTCCATTGCCTATCACCAAAAGCTCTTTTCAGGTCATATCCTCCTCTACCTCCAGGCTGATTCGAGGAATAAATTATGTCTCCAAGATCATAAGTCGGGAAGATTTCATGATATGAAGTATTCACGATCATGCCCGCATTCACAGGCTTACCCCACCCATTGTCAAGCCTGTAAACAAACCATATGTCCATGCCTCCAAATCCGCCCGCACAATTGCTGCTAAATACCAATAGTCTGGTAGCTGGATCATACCAGGGATGCGTAAAATTTTCAAAAGAAGAACAGAAAGGCAATACAGTTGGTTTACTCCACATCACGCCATCCCACTTCATTTGATATAGTTTGGAATTCTTGCCTTTGACACCTCCATAGTTATCGAATGAAGAAAAAACGATGATGGAATCCATTCCTGAATAACTCGCCGGTCCAAGATTGTTGCGGCTTTGTTTGTGGAATTTTTCATTACCGGTCCAATCAGAAAGAGTTGCACCTCTCATCGCCTTGAACAATCCATGAGTTGGTGCGCTGTTCCATTGGTAGTCATTTACAAGATCTGTTTCAATACTTTGTAAATAAACCAATGATTCTTCAAAGCGAGTGCAGGCAATCTCATCCGCAGGGGTATTCAACCCTGACAAGGGCATCACTTTAAATTCCTGGGCAATAAAATAACCGCCCAAAAGAAACGAAGCCAATGTCAAAAAAAACTTTCTCATACTAAAAATAACGGACTGATTTGCCCGATCGCGTTTGCATGGTATAACCTAAAAAAACCTCTGCGCTTCCATCATGAAAACCTTTCATAGCCTTACCGGCAACATCATAACTCAACCCAAATCTGAAATGATCTGTGAGATTTATCGCAGCGAAAAGCTGGAAACAACATTGAATGCGGTAGCCTGCACCAATCCAGTATTTATTGTTGTGCAGGTACAGCAGATTGATCTCTGATTGCCAAAGTTTACCCTCGGAATATTTCATGAGCCCGGACAACTGTAGCATATTGGACTGACCGATGCGCTTCATGTAACCTGCAACCAATGCTGAATTAAAATACAATCTTGCAAGTGAATTATTGCTATAATTTATCTTACTCCTATTGATTCTGCCGCAATCAACTCCAATGTAAAATCTCTTAGTATTGAAAAAAGCAGAGAAGTCGGCTACCGGAGTTATCACGTTGTTGTTCATTTGCTGCAACTGGATATCACCTTGATCGAGAGCTGTCAATTTATCTGCATTCACACCATGCCTGATAATGCCTCCTGCAAGTCCAAGAGAGAGCGTGCCTTCTTCAAATCTTAATTTCCAGGATCCGGTAAGCCTCACAAATTGCTGATCACGCGCACCTATACGCTCATGATTCAATTTTATACCCCAGCCAAGCTGGTCACCTGAAGGTGTATGAAATGATAACTGCTGTGATACAGGAGCACCTTCCATTCCAATCCATTGCGAACGATGGCGCAAAGCAAAACTTCCTGTGTTGTGATTTCCGGCGTATGCACTATTGACGTCATACAAGTTAAACAGGTATTGGGTATTACTCCACTCCTGCTGGGCAATAGCTGCAAGTGAACCACACAACAGCAATATTGCTGATAAAACGAAATGGATATATGATGTACTTGTTTTTCTCATCGAATCAACTCGACGTATCCATTAAATTTTCTTCCATTCGCCTCAACGATATAAAAATATGTCCCATCCGGAAGAAGCTCTCCCTGGCTATTCTCACCCCACCAAACCCTTTCTGCATTGTCGTATCCTGTTGTCTCCCAAACAAGCCCACCCCATCGATTAAAAAATTTGACACTATTTTCGGAATACTCAGATTCTGTGATTCTGCCAATATTCCATTGATCGTTCTCACCATCATTGTTGGGCGACAGAAATGAATAGAATACAAGTTCGCATGGAACACTAGTAACGGTCATCTGAGAAAAATCAAATGATGCAGCATATTCGCAACCTCCGGTTGAAATGATTGCCAGAGTGGTAATGGATTGAAGCCCACCCACCGAATCTGGACCTTCAACGCCATTCCAGAAAAAAGTCAGTGTTTCTTGTTCGCCGCATTGACTAAGCCCAACAATTTCTGCTGTATAAGTATCATTGCATTCGTCCAGCTCAATATTGAGCGACACAGTAAATGACAAAGGACCATTGGGTTGTTCAAAACCTGCCGTCAGAGAGTATTCACCATTTGTGCATACCTGATAGTCTACCTGACCGGCAATGGAAGAAATACATTCATTGGAACACATGTTCAGGCCGAATGCGGATATAGCCTGCCTTTCCAGCACAATCTGCCCTATTGACTGATCTGCAATAAAAACCACCAATATGATCGAACTTAGTATGCGCATAAGATTATTCCTTGGCATGATCAATTATGTACCAATTGAAGCCGTCGCTGATGATGGTCAGATATTCTGGGTAGATATGATTCATGCCATATACAGTCTGGCCATCGATATACTCGCTGTCCACAGCTGCTAGATTTACATCGTTGCTCGTAACAGCGCCATTAAAAAACTTTCTGAACTTGTAGATTCTTCCGGCAGCAGTTACTGCAGATGGAAGTTGAATTGTGACATCTTCGGTTGTGACATTACAAATGAATACACTCTTATCTGCAAGTTGCGCATCAGTAACGAAATCATAGATGCCGCCACTCAGTGTTGAAACAGCAAGAGATAGCGAACCTCCCACATGCAAACGACTTTGAGGAGAGTCAATGCCAATACCAACCGGATGATCATTCTGATAGACAGCGTCAGTTCCTTCATCCCAGGTGGCGTGAGCAACTGAAGTCAAATCAACTGTGATATCACTTCCGCCTTCGGTCAAGGTGATCGTATGGTCCGGAGAAAGCTGAACAGAGGTTATCAGCTCATTGTCCGGGGAATTGTCATTGTCGCCGCCACCGCTGAGAGCCGAAAGATCAACTGAGTAATCAGCATTGTTTTCAGTGATGGTCAGTATTGTTCCGTTCAATGAAAAATCATCTATCAGCTCATTTTGTGTATCACCATCTGACTCAACTTCCACCGTTTGTGCCTTATTGGCAAAAAAAGCATATGGGACTGTGAGCAGCTCGGAAACGCCAATTATCTCAGTAGCTCCCTGACCGGGTATGTTAGCTCTCACTTCAAGAAAAAATGCAGTTGATCCCCATGGAATCAAAGCCAAACTATTGAAAGTTCCGATTCCAGTATTGACTCCGGTGCCGATCGTAAGATTAAACAACCCATATTGGTTCGTACTAACAGAACCATGAAACTCCTCATAGGCTATAGAACCATCGGGTGTTCCGGTTCTGATGGCGAATTCGATTGTAACTGTTTCGTTCACAATCTCATTTCCTGAAAGGTCACGCACTATAGCCTGATAAGAAATGCCATTGGGGACATTCTGGGCTAAAATTCCTGTAACCTTCATGCAACACAGAGCGATGAAGATAAAACTCAATAAATGTAAACGCATATACAGGGTGGTATAATTACGCAAATTAACCATTCCAAATGAGGTAATTGGCTCAAGTTTCGGCGGATATCAACCACTGAACGTGGAAAGTCCTAATCCCTGTTATTCCAAATTGAAGCGACCGCTTCAAGTTCTTCGTACCAGATTTCACCAAATTTTCGGATCAAGGGTTCACGAAGGAATTTATAGACCGGCACCTTCAAGGCTTTTCCCAATTCGCAGGCAGGTGAACATACCTGCCACCGATGATAATTCAGCGCTATGTATTCCGGCAGCTTTGCCAGTCGAACCGGATAAAGATGACATGACATGGGTTTCTTCCAGTCGGTTGCCCCGGCATTGTATGCCTGCTCAAGCGCACATTTGGCAACGCCGTTATCGTCGAATGTCACAAAAGCACATTCTTTACCTTCACTCACTAATGTCGTTACAAAATCTCCCTCTGAATCAACGGTATAGAGTCCGTGTTTTTCGATTGCCTCGATTCCTTCCGGTCTCATGAAAGGGATAACCTGATCATAGACCTTCTCAAGTAAAGGAAGTTCATCCTGATTCAAAGGAGCACCGCTTTCACCTTCGACACAGCACTGGCCCTTACAAGCATTCAGATCGCACACAAAATGCTCTTCCAAGAGCTCTTCACTCACCAATGTTTCCCCTACAATCAGCATATTGTTGATTCCTTTGGCTATTGTTGGGTTTCGAATTCACGAACAGATTTCTCAATGATGGCAACACATTCCATCAATTGTTCTTCTGTTATGACCAATGGAGGAGCAAATCGGATGATATTACCATGTGTTGGTTTGGCAAGAAGACCGTTTTTGGCCATGATCATGCATAGATTCCATGCTGTTGCGCTTTCCTCAGTATCATTTACAACGATCGCGTTGAGTAAACCTTTGCCACGAACCAATCTTATCAAGGACGTTGAATCGATAATGCGCTCTATTTCCTTTCGGAAAATTTTACCCAGCCTATCGGCATTATCAGCCAGTTTTTCGTCTTTCACAACCTGTAATGCAGCAATGGCTACGCGGGCCGCCAAAGGATTCCCACCATAAGTGCTTCCGTGCTGACCCGGCTTGATGCAAAGCATGATTTCATCGTTGCATAACACAGCACTCACCGGATAAATACCTCCACTCAATGCCTTGCCAAGGATGAGCATATCAGGATGAACGCCTTCATGATCACACGCCAACATTTTGCCGGTGCGGCCAATGCCCGTTTGTATCTCATCCGCTATAAAAAGCGCGTTGGCCCTTTTACACAAAGCATATGCTTTACTGAGATATCCTTCGTCTGGAACAACAACACCAGCTTCTCCCTGAATTGGCTCAAACAGGAACCCCGCAACGTCCGGAGACTGAAGCGCCTTTTCCAACGCAGCAAGGTCGTTGTATGGTACATGTATAAAACCAGGTCCAAAAGGTCCAAAATTTCCATGCGAATCAGGGTCGGTAGAAAAAGAGACAATGGTTGTTGTCCGACCGTGGAAATTGTGCTCACAAACGATTATTTTGGCTTGATTCACGGGCACTCCCTTTTTCTCATAGGCCCACTTACGGCATAGTTTAATAGCCGTTTCAACTCCTTCTGCGCCCGTATTCATGGGGAGCACTTTATCGAATCCAAAATACTCGCAAACGAACTTTTCGTAGACACCGAGAGAACTGTTGTAAAAAGCTCTGGATGTCAATGCCAGTTGACCAGCCTGTTCTACCAATGCAGCGGTAATTACCGGATGACAATGCCCCTGATTCACAGCAGAATATGCGGAAAGGAAGTCAAAATATTGTTTGCCATCCACGTCCCAGACATGAACACCCCGGCCACGGTGCAATACAACAGGCAAAGGATGATAATTATGAGCACCATACTTGTCCTCCAGATCTATGATCTGATTTGATTTGTCGGTTTGTGGAACTGTGGCTGTCATATCCCGGAATTTGGTGGCAAAGATACAACCACAGTGGCCCCCAAAGGTTCACCCAACTCCTCAAATGACCCATTCTGAAGGGAATTATCGAAATTCAGTGTGGTTTTTTTTCAAATGGTCATGTGATTAGCTTTGCCGCACTTTTAATAATATATTTCTCAAGAAATGTCAGGAAAAATCACATTCACCATGATCAAGCCGGATGCAACCGCTGCTGGTCACACAGGAAAAATTATCGACAAAATCATTGGCGCAGGTTTCAAAATCAAAGCCATGAAATGGACAAAACTCAGCAAGGAAGAAGCCGGTAAATTCTATGAAGTCCACAAAGAGCGCCCGTTTTTCGGTGAACTCGTGGAGTACATGACAAGCGGCCCAATTGTAGCCGCAATTCTTGAAAAAGACAATGCGGTTGAAGATTTCAGAGCGCTCATAGGTGCGACAGATCCGCAAAAAGCTGCAGAAGGAACTATCCGCCGCATGTTTGCAACAAGTATTGCCGCCAACGCAGTACATGGCAGCGACAGTGACGAAAATGCATTGATTGAGGGTGCCTTTTATTTCAGCACCAGAGAACACGCCTGATCCTTCAAGACCAATAAACACCCATTTCTAGGGCAATGAACAAAATCAAAGTAGCCAATCCGATCGTTGAAATGGATGGAGATGAAATGACCAGGATTATCTGGAAATTCATCAAAGACAAACTCATTTTTCCATATCTCGATCTAGATATCAAATATTTTGATTTGGGTATGGAGCATCGCGATGCTACCAATGACCAGGTGACTATCGATAGTGCTGAAGCGACATTGAAATTTAATGTTGCTGTAAAATGTGCCACTATCACTCCTGATGAGGCCAGAGTAGCTGAATTTAGATTGAAGAAAATGTGGAAGAGTCCGAATGGAACTATCCGCAACATCATTGGCGGAACTGTATTCCGTGAGCCAATTATCTGCAAGAACATTCCAAGACTTGTACCGGGCTGGACAAAACCAATCAATATCGGACGTCATGCTTTTGGTGATCAATACAGGGCAACAGATACGGTCGTTAAAGGAAAGGGCAAACTGACAATGACCTTCACACCGGAACATGGTTCTGCCCAGACATGGGAAGTTTACAATTTCGAGGGCAATGGCGTTGCATTGAGCATGTACAATACCGATGAGAGTATTTACGGTTTCGCAAGAAGTTGCTTTAATCAAGCCATCACAAGAAACTGGAATCTTTACTTCTCGTCAAAAAACACGATTCTCAAGGCCTACGACGGACGTTTCAAAGACATCTTCGAAGAGGTTTATCAAAACGAATTCAAAGGAAAATTTGCCGAGTTAGGTATCATATATGAGCACAGACTCATTGATGACATGGTTGCCTATTGCCTGAAGAGCGAAGGTGGATTTGTTTGGGCCTGTAAAAATTATGATGGCGACGTTCAAAGTGATATTGTAGCCCAGGGATTCGGGTCACTTGGCCTCATGACTTCAGCATTGATTACTCCTGATGGTAAAACAATGGAGGCAGAAGCAGCTCACGGAACCGTAACGCGTCACTACCGTCAGCATCAGCAAGGCAAGAAGACGTCTACAAACCCGATCGCTTCTATTTATGCCTGGACGCAAGGTCTGGCTCACAGAGCCAAACTGGATGGCAACGATGCATTGGCTAAGTTCTCGGCAACCCTTGAATCAGTTTGCGTTGATCTGGTTGAAAGCGGAAAAATGACCAAGGATCTTGCTGTTTGCATCCACGGAGATGCTACGCGTGATGAGCATTATTTAACTACTGAAGATTTTCTTGATGCAATTGATACCGAATTGAGAAAAAGAATGACGGCTTGAGTCATTGACTGATAAAAAAAAATCCCGGCTTGACCGGGATTTTTCATTTATACGATTTCGTTTATTTTCTGTCGTTGGCCATCTTTTCCATCTCCTTCTCGAAAGTTTCCTTGAACTTCTCGTAGTTGTAGTCGGCCTTGAGTTTTTCGTTCTGAGACAAACCCTGATTGTATGAATCCGCAATCTTCTGACCGCTCAGTTCCAGTGCAACGTAACTTACGTATATACCATCTTCTCTTTGGGTAAGCTTCTCACAAATCTCAACCGCTCCGCGAATTTCCTGATCAACAACTGTGCGGGCCATTTCCTGAAATGTTTCAGTAACCTCTTCTTTATTGTTAAATTCGGTTGAATTCACATAGTTGTCTCCGACAATTTTCATGGTGCTGCTTATTGTCTTTGCGAGTTCAGATTGTGCGTTTGAACGAGCTTTCTTTTTAGCAGTTTCACGATCCATGCTCTCACCAGTCGCTGTTGATCGGAAAGCCTCTTTTGTGCTCATGTACTGATCTCCTGAGCAATACTCGGTTATCAACACCTCGCCTTTTGGCTTCGGAGTCTCTACCACGGCTTTCTTTTTCTTTTTACAGGAAGTGCCAACTAGAGTTAGCATCACCACAAGAATCATCAATGTAAAATGTCTGGTTTTCATATCACTTAATTTTAATTTGTTCATGTCTATTTTTTCTTTTTGAATGTATTTCCACAATCGTGCCAAAAATACACAACCTTCCAGAAGCCAAATATCACCATCTTTCCACGATTACATAATCGCTTCAATGATAGTCTTCACCACCTGCTGTTCGATTCTGTCTTTTCCTCTCTTGTACGCATCAATACCTGCCGCATCTTTATTCAGCTGCAAGCCCTTGATTGCAGAAACTGATTCTTTAAATACTACCTCGCCACCCTGTGTTCTCTTCACTTCAATATTCATCTCAAGAAATGCAACAGCAAATCCCTGTGATGTTCCGCCATCTGTAGTATTCGACGTAAGTATGACGCTGTAATCGGTTTCACCACCAGTTGATGATATCCTCATGCCCTGCTTCGCCAGTTCAACACTTAGAGCGCTTGCTAGCACATTTCCGGATGCCGGATTACCAAAGTTCTTCTCCGCGCTCTGGATATAAAAAGATGGAGTAACGAATTCTATTGGAACCGACCTTTTTTCTGTGCGCAGGCCTCTGATAAGCCCCAGTTGTATCGCCCTGTCCAGATCCCCGATTACCAGCGGTTCAAGATTGATACCCAACTGAACTGCATTGCTTTTTTCAGCTGTGTTCACTTCGCTGACATTGAAGTATACCTCACCGTTAGTCCCCGAAAGATCAGACCTTGGTTTCATGTAGCCGCTCTTGACAAACTGATGCGTCACAGTCACTGATCTTGCAGGCACCCCATTGTACTCAACCAAAACCACGACGTCCTGATTGTACTTATTCTGAGCGTTGAGAACCACCTTGGAAACAGAAGGGCGCATTTTCAGACCATCGGCAAGCTGCTGCATGCGTTGATAAATTTCATTATCGAGAAAAACTTTTCCATCCTCAGCCTGATACTCGTTCACTTCATTCCAATATTCTTTCATCGCGAACAAACCACGCATATAGAGATCGAATGCCGCCGGAATATTACCCTCATTTGCTGCTGTCTCGCCTTTAACATAATAATCATGAGCCACGGTCATGGCAAGGTTCTTCTTTTCCCGTTTTTTGGACTGGTATTGAGCCCTGTTTAATCTGTAATAAATCCAATACTCATTGCCATTTTCCCACTGACCAGCAATTTCGTAGTCTTCTATCTTCTCATCAGTTGTTGTAGAAATGGTAGATATAAACTCCTCGCTGAAATTCTTATTTACTTCCAAAGAATTGAGGAAGGTCGATCCCTGCACCCTCACACTGATTTCAGAGGCCAGATCATTCAAGGCATTCTTCTTGGCGATTGTTTGATAATCGAGTGGCTGAGCCTGTTTACTGCACGTACCTATTCCAATATAATATGATGGATCATGGGGCCTGGACCCAACCCACTCAGGAGCTGGTGTCGGTGCCAGAATCTCCTTTCCTCCCTTGACAGTGTTTTTGCCTGCACCACAACCGGTAAGTGAGATCATTGCCTGCCATATCAGCACCACAAACATGACAGACAGCGCAGATTGATATTGGAGTTGTTTGACATGCATAAAATTCTATTGTACAATTTCCTTCACAGTCTGCCCGATAGTTTTTGATAATTGATTAGAGATATTACTGAAAAGTTCATTAGACAATTCTGTTGAAGACTTGACCTGCTGACGGGCATTCATCATATTCATCAACGCACGTTTATCACCTGTGTTGAGATTTGGACCAGCCGGTCCGGCAGGGAAAAGCGTATTGATATCTCCTTCAAATCTTCCGTAAATCACTTCGTCAGCTAATTCCTTCTGGATGATTTCGGTCTTAATTATCTCGCCCGTCTTCAAGTTGATCAGTTTGAACTGAAAACTTACTGAGCAGGAATTGCTGTTGTAATATTCGGAATAAGATGTTTTCTTATATCTCGTAACAGAGTAATATTTACCGTCAGTTTTATTTAGCTCCTTGTCGAGATAAGAAGTATAACCATCTCTTTGAAGCGATTTAAGTGTGCCTTTCTTTTCACCATAGCTCAAAACAGTGCCTGCCAGCAATGCCTGAGCTCCGACAAGCTGGCCTACTTGTACCGCCGTATTTTCATCAATCACACCCGAAAGTTGCAGATGTTGCTCATTGATGATTGTCTCAAGATTTTCACGATCTACTATTCGCAGAAACGGATCATTGATACCCGTCAATGCATCCAAAGCATATGCAGAAACTTTCGCATCAATACCCGGCGTACCAGTGGCATTTTCGAAACTCATCAATGCCACGGTATATACACCCTTCTCCAAGCATTCATTTTTCCGTGACACAGAATCTTTGTAATCAATTTTCCTGTCGACCACTTTCGTGTAACAGTCATACGCTTCACGGTAACGACCTGCTGCCATTGCTTTTGTGGCCTGCTGGTAAAGGGGCTCCAGGTAGGCGACATCGCCAAGGTCCTGACTATCCTTATAGGCAGGATCAAGTCTTTTAATTTCATCAAACTTGACTCCCGCTTCAGCGAATTTCTCATTTTCAAGCAGAGAGGCTCCCTCTTCGTACAACTCGTGCAGATAAGCATCTTTGGAATTCTTATAATCTGATTCATAAAAGTCTGCCAACACGAGGGTTACGCCTACTGCCTTTATTTTGTCGCGATAATCACGTGCAGCGTGAAATGCATATATAGCGTTTTTATTGCTGCCAAAATTTTTCTCCTTGGCAAAATTGTTCAGCATTTCATTCAACACGAGTTGACCTGTTTTTTTCATGCCTATCTGAGCATCCAGATTCGACCGCTTCTTATATAGAGCAGTATAGTAACTGTTTGCAGCTTCATGAATCAAGCCGGCCTGCTCCTGTTTTGTTCCCAATTTGGCGAAATGCTTGCTGCTTTGACACGCAGACAGCATTGACACTAAAAGAACAAAGACTATGATATTTCGGAAATTCAAATACATAAGATTGGATTTTTGTGAGCTTCTCATACAATTACTCATGTGATGACAATGAATGCTCAATCCCGCACAGTTTACTTTGACTCGAGGAATGCATTCAATTCATCAATGCTTGACTCGAATGTAAATGCATCATTTACCTCATAATAGTCGCCCTGATTGTAGCAAAAATCATAAGCATACTTTGCATAATCAAGTTTTGTTTCCTCAAAACTGAAAAGTTTCATGATATCACGGATCTGAGCTGCTGTCAGGCAGTTTGCCTTCGTCATCTGCTTTGCCACAGTTAGTTTTGAATCCTCAAAACTCTTAGATTCGATATTCGATTTGGCAGATGCAAATGAAGAAGATGACATAGAGGTGCCGCAACGTCCGGTACTCACAGGAGCAGGAGGAGGAGCTGGGGCTGCAACTGGCTGTGGCTTAGCAACAGCCTGGGTGCTGGTTGTTCCAGTTGTTGTTGTGCGTGTTGTGGTAGTGGTCGTTGTAACCTGATGCGACTCTCCAGCATCCATTTCCATGTCTGTATCCATTCCTGTCTCAGTTACATTGACATTCACACCCATATTCACACCACCTACATTCATGCCGATGTTGATATTTTCACCTGTCTGAGGCTTGGAAGCAGGCTTAGCCGCCGGTGTAGTCTTCGTAGTTGTCGTTTTTGTGACCGTAGTTGAAGTACCTGCACCCATGTCAGTTCCGGAAACATTGGTGTTCATAGTTACAGACTCCGGAGCAGACTGTGGCTCAACATCATCAACCACAGCGATTCGACGAGTTTCCTGTTCTACTGCAGGTGCAGGACTTGAAGCTGTTGAACTTCCAATTTCAGACTGACTGTGGAAACGCAATACATAATCACCCTTTTTGTTCTTCTTGATCACATAAGTAACCTCAACACCTTTCTGAACAGCAAAGTTGTTATTCGAACAATCCAGGTTCGCGGCATCTTCAAAATCCACTCTGGCCTGATAAAACTCTCCGGTCAGGCCGGTAAGTTTCACATTACTCTGAGGAGAGCTGTTCTGCTTTTCCCCATTGAGGTAAAGCGTGAATTTTTCACCAAGCTCGGCAAAAACAACTGCACTTGCGACCTGAGCGTTAACGTATAATACTGAAAAGAAGGCGACGAAGAGCATGTACAATTTTTTCATCTGTCTGTTTTTATAATTTGTAAAAATACTTTGATAAGCCATAAGGCCAACAGCGTGCCAAAAATACTCAAAGGTCAAATTCAACGTGCAAATTCCTCATCGGGCCTAACTTTGTGCCTCTATTTTTGAATATGAAAAAAATACTTGTGATTGGAGCGGGCCGAAGCAGCGCCAATCTCATCAAATACCTTACTGATTACGCTGAAACCGAAGACTGGACTATCCGTGTTGGCGATATGGATATTGACTTTGCCAGACAAAAAATTGGCAATTGTCCACGAGCTGAGGCATTTCAGCTAAATGCGGGCGACGATGTTCAAAGGAAAAAGGAAGTAGAAGCTGCAGATTTGGTGATTTCCATGCTTCCTGCATCCATGCACATGCTTGTGGCGCGGGATTGTCTTGATCTGGGGAAGCACGTCATTACGCCAAGCTATATCCCTGACGAAATGTGGTTGCTGGATGCAGAAGCCAAAGCCAAAGGAATTGTGCTTTTGAATGAAATGGGCGTGGATCCTGGCATCGACCATATGTCGGCCATGAAAATCATACATGAGCTCCAAAATGAAGGAGCTGTGTTGGATAGCTTTGAATCCTTCACTGGTGGACTCATTGCGCCTGAGAGCGACAACAATCCCTGGAATTACAAAATAACCTGGAATCCTAGAAATGTCATTCTCGCAGGGTATGGTGGTACGGCAAAATACCGGTGGAATCATGGGCTGAAGTACATTCCATATCACAAGCTATTTGAACGAATAACAAAGGTTGAAATAGATGGATACGGCCAATTCGACGGATACGCGAACCGTGATTCGCTGAAATACACGAAACTATACGGGCTGGAAACAATTCCCACTCTTTACCGCGGCACTTTGCGTCGTGGTGGCTTCTGCGCTGCGTGGAATGCGCTGATACAGCTTGGACTCACCGATGACAGCTTCCAAATTGAAAATCCCGGCAATCTTACCTGGCGATCGCTCACTGCATCTTTTATCAATTCCTCACTGAATCAGGACCTTGAGGCAGATATTAAGCAATACCTTCATGCCGATGACGTAGTCATGTCCAAGCTTAAATGGTTGGGTATTTTTGACGAAATTTCTTTGGATATTGCAGCTGGTTCGCCCGCCTTTGCACTACAAAAACTCATCGAAAAAAAATGGAAACTCGATGATGTTGATAAAGACATGATTGTGATGTGGCATCGTTTCAAATACAAAATCAAAGAATCCATTTTTGAAATACAATCATCATTGATCACTTTGGGAGATGATCCCATGCATACTGCTATGTCGAAAACCGTTGGACTGCCTATCGCAATTGCAGCCCGCATGATCTTGAATGGGAAAATTCAACTTACCGGAGTTCATTTACCTGCTATTCCTGAAATCTATCTGCCGGTTTTGCAAGAACTCGAAACTTTTGGCATTTCTTTTCAGGACCGTAAACGTCGGCTCTCATGATGAACAAAGCGCTCATAATAATTGTTCTGCAATTGATAAGTATTCAGAATTCCTCAGCCCAATATGCGAGGTGCCCGAAGATTCCGGAGAACTATTTTTGGAACACTGCAGAAGACTATAAAAAGGACTCAGAGCTGGTGAAGAAAGTGCTGGTATGGCTTTGCAAAACACCACTCGGAATTGACGTGCAGCAGCGAAGTGTGGCCAATGCCTTTGTTATGGAATGGCTGGCCGGAAGCCCTCAAGTCACAGTCGAAATTGCAACGGAAAAACTCACTTTTTATGACAAGTATCCGGATCTGTTGTTTTCCTTCATTCATGGAGTGACATTGCTGAAGATGGAAAAACCAAATCTCCTCGATGAGGTGGCTCTGTATGGTCAGGGATATGAAACGGTAGCATCTCTTGCCAGTCAGAGCGAAGAATTGTCAAAGGAGGCTGAAATGAAACCTCTTCTGAAAGCATACAAAAAAAACCGCATCAAGGCTTACACAATGGAAGCCCTGAGCCCTAAGGTTAGCAAATGAAAAAATTCGACATCCCTGAACATTTCCGCTCAGGACTAATATCACAAATCAAATTGAAAAGAAGAGTTCTTGATCCGCGCAAGCAGGACTTTTCTCCAACCAAGTTGAATTTCGGGAATATCGAGTTTATCCTTCCCAGGCATTTCGGATTTTGCTATGGTGTGGAAAATGCCATTGAAAGGTCATATAAAGCCATCAGGGAAAACCCTGGCAAAAGAATTTTTTTACTTAGCCAGATGATCCACAATCCAGCCGTCAACGAAGATCTCGAAGCCAACGGCCTTCAATTCATCATGGACACAGAAGGCAATCTTCTCAGACCATGGGATGATATAACTTCCGATGATGTTGTGATCATTCCTGCATTTGGCACTACTGTGGAGACGGAAAAACTACTTGCTGAAAAAGGGGTGGAAATACAACAATACAATACCACATGCCCATTTGTAGAAAAAGTGTGGAAAAGATCTTCTGAAATCGGTAAAAAGGGATATTCAATCATCATCCATGGAAAATACAAGCATGAAGAAACGAAGGCGACATTCTCGCACAGTTATCAGGATGCGCCATCGGTAATCATCCGCGACATGAAAGATGCCGAAATACTCGGTTCGATTATAACCGGCAAGGAAAATCCCGAAAGATTCTATGACGCCTTCTCCGGCAAATATTCAGAAGGCTTCGATGCATCCAGAGACTTGCAACACATAGGTGTAGTAAACCAGACTACCATGCTGGCCACGGAAACCCAGGAGATCGCAGATTACTTTAAAAGAATTATTCAGGATAAATACGGTGATGACTACCGCAATCATTTCGCTGATACGCGTGACACACTTTGTTACGCCACCAATGACAATCAACAATCAACCCTGGAGGTACTCAACAATGATTCGGATCTGGCGCTTGTTGTCGGCGGATACAACAGCTCAAATACGTCTCAAATAGTGAATATTCTGTCAGAAAAAATGCCTTCGTCTTTTATCCAGGATGAATCTGAAATTCTGACAAAGGAAAACATCAGGCATTTCGACTACGCTGGTCAGAAAACAGAAGAAACCTCGAGCTGGCTTCCCGCTAAAAAACCATTGCGTATTGTGCTTACAAGCGGCGCATCGTGCCCCGATAGCGTGCTGGAAGGAGTAATGCATAAGATATTGAGTATGACAGGCCAGGAACGAAGCACTGAAGAAGTGATTTCAGAAATATGAAGCTTCGGAAACTTCTTTAGATTTGTAGCAGAAAGGGATCAGTGCGTATGCCGGATATCATTAGTTTACTTCCAGATTCAGTAGCCAATCAAATTGCCGCAGGCGAAGTAGTTCAGCGCCCAGCCTCGGTAGTGAAAGAATTGCTTGAAAATTCCGTGGACGCCGAAAGCACACACATCAAACTTATTGTAAAAGACTCGGGCAAAACACTCATTCAGGTTACCGACAATGGCAAGGGCATGTCCGAAACCGATGCACGTATGTGCTTCGAACGCCATGCGACTTCGAAAATCAAAAAGAGCGAAGACCTTTTTCATATAGTCACCAAAGGATTCCGCGGAGAAGCTTTGGCGAGTATTGCCGCTGTTGCTCAGGTGGAACTGAAAACAAGACCTCCGGAATACTCACTGGGAACCCGCCTTGAAGTTGATGGCGGCAAAATCAAGGTTCAGGAAGAAACTGCATGTGCACAAGGCAGTTCATTCATCGTAAAAAATCTGTTTTACAACGTACCTGCCAGACGGTACTTTCTGAAAAGTGATGTTATAGAGCTGCGACATATCATAGATGAATTTCAGCGTGTAGCCCTCACCCATCCTGACATCGAATTCAGTTTTCATCATAACGGCGCAGAAGTTTTTATGCTACCGGCTGTAAGTCTTCGTCAGCGAATCGTGCACATCTTAGGCAACAGATACAATGAAAAACTAGTACCTGTTGAAGAGACAACGGATATTGTGAGCGTGCAGGGATTCGTTGGAAAACCAGAAGCGTCGCGCAAAACAAGAGGCGAACAGTTCTTCTTTCTCAATAACAGATTCATTCGAAATACTTATCTGAATCATGCAGTAGTGAGTGCATTTCAGGATATGCTTCCACAAGGATTTTTCCCAATGTACCTGTTATACCTCACCATTGATCCGGCGCAAATCGATATCAATATACATCCAACAAAAACAGAGGTAAAATTTCAGGATGACAGATCGGTATATGCCATCGTACACGCGGCTGTCCGAAGGGCCTTGGGCAGGTTTAACATATCACCCAGCCTTGACTTTGAGCAGGAAACCGCGATACAAATCAGTGCGCCCCGAATTGGACAAGAACCTGTTCCGCCCAGAATTGAAGTGAATACTGAATTCAATCCTTTTGGTGCAGTAAAGAAAGAAAAGGACAGAGATCTGGCACTTAGGGGATGGTTCGATCAACGTGAAAGAACCACGGAAGGCTGGCAAAGTCTTTTAAGCATTGCTGCGATGCCGGGCGTTGCAAAAAGAGCAGAAACCAATGTTCGCGTTGAGTCTGATATCGTTGAAAAAGTTTTACCGGAAATACATGAAAGCACCCCGGTAATGCAATTGATGCGCCGGTATATTATTTGTCCAACCAATGAAGGAATGATGGTGATCGATCAGCAAAGGGCGCATCAACGTGTTTTGTTTGAACAATACCATCGGCAGATCATTTCAGAAACCGGAAGCTCACAGCAGTTACTTTTTCCCGCCGAAATTCATTTAAGCGCAGGAGACGCGGCGATGGTTCTTGCCAATCTCAGTAAACTGAATACACTCGGATTTTCATTGCGTGATGGGGGAAAAGGAACGATTGAAATAACAGGAGTGCCGGCAGATGCGGCATCAAAAAGTGGTGACCAGGTGCTTGAAGAATTCATCGAAGCCTGGAAATGTGAAAATCAGGAAACCGGATATTCAGGTCACGACAGTATGGCCTGGGCGCTGGCTAAAACGAACTCTCTGAAGTATGGACAAATGCTATCGACTCCTGAAATGCGGTCGCTACTCGCTCAACTTTTTGCCTGCCAAACCCCCTTCACTGCAAAACCCGGGAATGGAATCATTATAAGCATCGGGACTGATCAAATAGAACAACAACTCAGATAAGTTTCAATGCCTCCATTACAAATCGTCACCAAAAATCTGATTATCATCAACGTGCTGGTATTTCTGGCGTGTTCAGCCATACCACAACTTGATGGATTGCTATCGGCCGTATATATTGGCAATGAAGTTTTCAGGCCCTGGCAAATTGTGACGCATATGTTCATGCATGGTGGTATGACACACCTCCTGATGAATATGCTCGGTTTGTTCATGCTTGGAAATACTCTTGAGAGTTACTGGGGACCCAAAAAATTTCTGCAGTACTATATCTACTGCGGAATAGGAGCATTTGCACTTCATGAATTCATTACTTATCTGGAAATTTTAAAATACACATCTTCATTACCACAATCCTTTGTTGAAGAAGTGCTTCGTGACGGAAGAGCTGCTTTGCAGGAAGGTAAAAATTACACCAATGAGGTAGCAGCCAACCTGAATGCAGCATACAATGTTCCCATCGTTGGTGCATCGGGATGTGTATTCGGTTTGCTGATTGCATTTGGAATGATGTTCCCGAAGGCTGAGCTGATTTTGTTTCCACTTCCAATACCTATTCAGGCCAGATACTTTGTTCTCGGCTACGCTGCTATTGAACTTGGGCTTGCCTATATGAACAGGCCCGGAGATAATGTTGCGCATTTCGCGCACATAGGCGGCATATTGTTCGGGTATCTGATGCTCAAATACTGGCAACGCCGTGGAAAGCTTTATTCTTCCTGATACAAATCCATGAGCATTATCCGAACAATCAGAGATCAATTTCAGCATGGTGACTCTGTATTGAGACTCCTGCTGATCAATATTGCCATCTTCATTCTGATTGCCATTTATCAGCTGATTCTGTTTCTGACTGAATCACTTCCTCCTGATGTGCTGGGTGAATCTTTAGGTCTCGCCGCGAACTCATCCTGGAAGGTGATGATATGTCGCCCGTGGACAATCGTCACGCACATGTTCGCGCATGTGAACTTCGGTCATTTTTTATTCAACATGATAGCCCTCTATGCATTGGGCAATATGTTCGTCTCAATACTTGGACCTCGTCGTTTGTTGCCTCTCTATTTGATGGGAGGGTTTTCCGGCTATATTCTTTTCGCTGTCGTCTATAGTCTTTCTGACGTACTGGGAAATAATGAAGCCCATGAAGTTCTTGGCGCTTCAGCGGCGGTGATGTCCATAGTAGTGGCCATTGCCGTAATCAGACCGTTGCAGAAAATATTCTTATTCGGTATTGTACAGTTAGAGCTTCGATGGCTGGCTCTTATTCTCGTGCTGCTCGATCTTGCCAGTATCAAAGGAGGCGTAAATAGTGGAGGACATATTGGCCACCTGGGTGGTGCGATTTTTGGGTTTATCTATGGAACACGATTCAACAAAGGTTCTGACATGGGAAAATGGGTCAATCAAATCTTGGAAAAGTTCAAAGGTTTGTTTAGCAAGAGGAAAATGAATGTCACGCACAATCACGCGAGACCAAAGTCTGACGAACAATTCAACATTGAGAAAAAACAAAGGCAACAGCAGATTGACAATATTCTGGACAAAATCAGCAGGTCGGGTTATGACAGCCTAAGCAAAGCGGAAAAAGAATTTCTTTTTAAGCACTCTGAAAAATGAAGAACGTGGTTCTGGCAGGTTAAGATTATTTTTACAACGTGTCAGAGAATCAAGTCAATAAAAAGAAATCCAGAACCAACTGGTTTGTGATGCTCTTCAATTGGGGAGCAATTGTTGCTTTGATATTTTCTTACCTGGCCACTCATATTGCTCCATCAAGTTTTGGATATCTGGCCCTCTTTGGTCTGGCCTATCCTTTTATTCTAATGACCAATATTCTCTTCATCCTTTACTGGGTCTTCAAAAAGCGGCGCAACGTCCTATTTTCTTTCTTTGCTATATTGTTGGGTTTAAATCACCTGACGAACTTTTTTCAAATTTCCTTTGAGCAAGAAGATGATGTTACTGCCAACCACATTAAAGTTCTCTCCTATAACGTCAGGCTTTTCGATTTGTATAATGCTAAGGGAGGCAAGGCCACGCGCGACAAGATTTTCGATGTCCTAGTCAGAGAAAAAGCGGATGTCATTTGTTTTCAGGAATTTTTTCATTCGGAGACAAGAGGATTCTTTCCCACACGTGACACGTTGCTCGAATTTCTTCCGAACAAAAACATCCATGAAAGATATACGCATGCCTTGAATGGTCAACAATATTTTGGTGTAGCGCTCTTTTCGAAATATCCCATTATAAAAAGAGGCCATGTACCCTTTGCAAGTGATGCAAATAACTTCTGTATATATTCCGACATCATAAAGGGCAATGATACTGTCAGGGTTTACAATGCACACCTTCAGAGCATTCGATTTAAACCTGAAGATTACGCGCTTGTTGATGGCAACAAGAATAAAGAAGAGATTGACAAGGCAAGCAAACGCATTGCACGGCGTCTGAAAGATGCTTTTGTCAAACGTGAAGAACAGGTAGAGCGAATTGCAGAGAGCATCAAGAGCTGCCCTCATGAGGTTATTCTTTGTGGCGATTTCAACGACACACCAGTTTCGTATACCTACCAGACACTTACAGGAATTCTCGATGACAGCTTTATGGAATGCGGCAATGGAATTGGTAACAGCTACATTGGTGTTTTTCCAAGTTTCCGAATCGATTATATCATGCATTCAAAAGGCATGAATGCGGTGACATACGAAACATTGGATGAAGAACTAAGTGATCACAACGCTATCACATCCACACTTTACTGGAAAAAGAAAAATTAGACAAACGCCTTTAACAAGGTGAATACTGTCAGGCCGATTTTAAGTTCTTCTTATAAGAAGAAGCCTCTCTGAAATATTTCATTGGGACATACAACATACCAAAGCACTCTCCATGCTCTTTGCCAAGATGCTTATGATGCACTTTATGTGCCTTTCTGATAGCCCTGAAATAGACGTTATCGGTGCGACTGAACCAGCTGAAACGCTGATGTATCAGTACATCGTGGACGAGAAAATAACAAAGGCCATAAGCAGCAATTCCAAGGCCTGTAAAGAAACGCCAGTCGAATGAAGCCATGGAACCATAAATGATGAGCAAACAACTCGGCACGGCAAAAATCAAAAAGAAGGCATCATTTTTCTCAAAAAATCCTGGAGCCGGCTGATGGTGATCTTCATGAAAATACCACATGAGGCCATGCATCACGAACTTATGGGTACACCATGTAATGCCCTCCATCAACAGAAACGTACCTATGAAAACAATAAAACTTATCATGACGAAAAAACTTTATTTCCTTTTTCCATCAGCATTGGAAATGCAATTAGAAACCATGCCGTAAAGTTATGCGGATAATCTTTCATTTCGCTCAAGATATCTTCTTCCTTCATCC
>JBEIHH010000053.1:0-21588 GCA_040381475.1 Crocinitomicaceae bacterium
AATGATGAGATCACATCCTGAAAGCGACTGCATCGATGCGCTATAGGTGATTTTGCCTTGAATAGCATTGGCTTCTGTAGAAGTAAACTTGCCCTTTTCAACGAGTTTGGCCATGGTAGAGGCCAATTGGCTTTCGGACTTATCGAGTGCCTCCTGACGGGTATCCGTCAGCACAACATCATGATTGTTTTGCGCGGCTACCTGTGCAATGCCTGATCCCATCGCACCGGAACCAATAATTCCTATTTTCATAGGGCCAAAAATAACAGGTGAGCGATGCTATTCCTTAATCGGCAGAATTGTTTGACTTAGCGAGAAACGATAGACCCAGTAATTTTCCGGGCGGCTTCGTCCAGCATTTCATAGACTCTTTCAAAGTCGGTCATATCGCCATACCACGGATCTGGTACCGGTTGATTGCGGCCCGGATTCAACTCGTTGAGTATCATCTGCACTTTCGACTTATGCTCTTCGGTATTCGCGAGTTTGGTGATGTTCTGGTAGTTTGTTGCATCCATAACATAAATGCGATCGAAAGCTTCAAAATCTTTGGTTGAAAATTGCCTGCCACGCAAGTTTGAAATGTCAATTCCGTGATTGCGCATGCACCGGATAGCCCTATGGTCAGGTTCGTCTCCTACATGATAATCAGCCGTTCCGGCAGAATCTACAATCATGTTTAATGCTGCCTCCTGCGCCCTTCTTCTCATGATACCTTCAGCCATCGGTGAACGACAGATATTACCGAGACATACCATCAAAATGCGCATCATGTCTGGCTTACTTCTTCCAGGTTTCAGCAAGTTTGATTGCCTCATAGAGGTTTATAACTCCGCCAGTATTTGAAAATTTGCTGAACTTATGCTTCTTCAGTTTGTACTCTCTGGCTGGCGGATTCGTTGATTCGTTTTTCCTTTTGCTGATGAAAACTTTCGCAAAAAACTTACCCATTCCTTTTCTTGGTTCAATCATGGTAACCTTCAGTTTACCGTAATCGACAGCACTTTGCATCATAATTTGCTTTACATCGGTTGCAGAAAGCTGTGGATAGTATGCGAATATCGTGGCTGCTACTCCGCTTGCGACTGGTGCTGCCATACTTGTGCCACTATTGTCTTTATAGAGGCTGCCCGGAATGGTGCTGTAGATGTCGACACCAGGTGCAAAAACATCGACAGATTCTTTGCCGTAATTTGAAAATTCAGCCATGATCATTTCTTTGGAAGGCCCGCTGGCACCAATCTCCAGCCACGTGCTGCAGTAACTTCCGTCATTGTATTTGTCTTTCGGGAAATTGGCTTCTACATCGATGTTCTTGGTGTCATTCCCCGCAGCATGGACCAACAATACACCTTTGCTTTCGGCATATTTCACAGCTTCGTCAACAGCGCCTTTTTGAGGAGAGTAGCTCTTGCCAAAACTCATGTTGATAACACGGGCGCCATTATCAGCTGCATAACGGATAGCGTTGGCTACATCTTTATCACGTTCATCGCCGTTAGGCACACATCGAATTACCATCAGCCGTGCTGAACTGCAAACGCCATTCATGCCTGATCCATTTCGCACTGCACCTACAATGCCGCCAACATGTGTGCCATGTTCTCCTTCTGGTCCGTCTATGCGGTTGTTACCATAATAACGCTCACTTACATCGGCATAGTTGTCTCCTACCACTTCACGAGGATCAAATTCGAGATTCAACTGATATTGCAACATGGTTTCGTATTGCTTGACTGCTTCTTCAAGTTGACCTGCGAACCCTTGTTCCATGGCCATTGAAACGAACTCAACCGAGGCCTGCATCATTTCATCTTCCGGCTGTATGGCTTTTACTTCATCAATTGTGAACGTTTCCTTACCCAGATGCTTTTTAATGTTGCTTTCTGCCGTACTGTAGATAGAGGTAAGCATTGAATATTGTGTAAACCCTTCCTGAGCTTCTGCCATGCGGTCCTCGTATTGCTTCTGCATTTTCAGGTATTGAGCATAATCGGCTTTGTCTTTAGGGTTGATATTTGATGGGTCAGTAACATTTCCAAAGCGCGACTTCAGATCTCTAAATATGCGGGTGAATTCAAGATTGTCGGCCGAAACATCGCCGTCCTTACCGCCGATGAAACTCCAGCCGTGCATGTCGTCAACATATCCGTTTTTGTCATCGTCTATGCCATTTCCTGCAATTTCATCTTCGTTGACCCAAATATTGTCTTTCAGATCTTCATGAAAAGTTTCGGTCCCACTATCAATGATGGCAACTACGACGGGCTGTGGTTTTTTACCCTGAAGAAGCTCATTGTAGGCTCTGTTGGCGCTGATACCCACCACGCCATCAGAGCTCGCGTCAAGCATATGCCATTGATTAAAACCACCTGTCACCTCAGTGCCCGGTTTTAAGTTGTTTTGAGAGAAAACACTTGGAACTGCAAACAGAATTGCAGCATGGAAGATGAAAATTTTTGTCATGATGATTATTCTGCTGCGAAGAAAGCACAGCATTGGTATATATTGTGCAGTGAACAGCCAAAAAAATGCTAAATGAGCCGTTGTTGTTCAAACGATAGCTATATCTCAACAACCCAAAAGGATTGACCAAAACAATACGCAATTTCCGATATCCGGTATTTGTGACCTATTTTCGCCGCCATGGGCCAGATTACCCTGATTGATAGCAAGCAGTTGAGTCTGATTATTAACAGACTTTGCTTTCAATTGATAGAGAATCATGACGAGTTCAATGAATCAGTAATCCTTGGATTGCAACCCAGAGGTATTTTTCTTGCTGAATGCATCGTAGAAAAATTACGTGCTATCAATTCCAAACTTCAGGTTCGTTATGGTGTCATCGATCCCACATTTTATCGTGATGACTTCAGAAGACATGATAAACCATTGATTGCGCATCCGACAGAGATACCTTTCAGCCTTGAAGGGCAGAGGGTCATTCTGGTAGACGATGTGCTGTACACAGGTCGAACTATACGCGCCGGTCTCGAAGGTATGATGGAATACGGAAGACCTTCGTCTGTTGAATTGATGGTGTTGATCGACAGAAGATTTTCGCGCGAATTACCTGTTCAACCTGATTATGTGGGGAAAAGCGTCGACAGTTACGACAATCAGAAAGTGAAAGTCATGTGGAAGAAAGATGGTGGAGAAGATAAAGTTTTGTTGCTCACCAATTAATTGAATCATTCATGCTGAGTGTAAAACATCTGCTAGGAATCAAGGATCTCACCCGGGAGGATATAGAACTCATTTTTTCCCAGGCGGATGAGTTCAAGGAGGTGTTGAGCAGGCCGATCAAGAAGGTTCCTTCACTCAGAGATATTACAGTCGCCAATTTATTTTTCGAAAATTCAACGCGCACAAGATTGAGCTTCGAACTGGCGGAAAAGCGTCTCAGTGCCGATGTTGTGAATTTTGCGGCAAGCAGCTCTTCTGTAAAAAAAGGTGAGACTCTTGTCGACACGGTGAACAACATTCTGGCTATGAAAGTCGACATGGTTGTGATGCGTCATGCTTCACCTGGTGCCGGAGTTTTTCTGAGCAGGCACATTGATGCAGCGATTGTCAATGCAGGCGACGGAACTCATGAGCATCCGACGCAGGCTTTGCTGGATGCATATTCAATAAGAGAAAAACTCGGTGATGTCGCCGGAAAGAAGGTGGTCATTGTGGGGGATATCACACATTCACGCGTGGCCATTTCAAATATTTATTGCTTACAGAAATTGGGTGCTGAAGTGATGGTATGTGGTCCACGCACCTTAATTCCTAAGCACATAGCAAGTCTCGGAGTAAAGGTTGAACACAATCTCCTGAATGCGCTGAATTGGTGTGACGTGGCGAATATGCTTCGGATTCAACTTGAGCGTCAGGATGCCGGTGTAATGTACTTCCCTACACTCCGTGAGTATTCCATGCAATACGGCCTGGATCGGAAAATCCTGGATTCGCTTAAAAAGAAGATTGTAGTGATGCACCCCGGTCCGATCAATCGCGGTGTCGAGATTACCAGTGATGTGGCCGATAGTGATCAAAGTATCATTCTTGATCAGGTAGAAAATGGTGTTGCCATTAGAATGGCAGTTATCTATCTTTTGGCACAACGTCTGCCGCGAAAAATCAGTCAATAAATTTTTTGTTACTTTATCTTTGCAGAAACAAAGCCGTTCTATCGCTCTTTCGCTGGAAGGAGAGGAAAGTCCGGGCTGCAAAGGGCGCCGTACCCTGTGAAAAGCGGGGGCCACATGCGGGTGACTGCATGCGGACAGACAGTGTTGCAGAGATTTAGTCAACCTGTAGTTTCTGAAAAGAAACAGCAGGTCAAAGGTGAAAAGGTGAGGTAAGAGCTCACCAGTTTCGTGGGCAACCGCGAAAGCTCAGACAAACCTTACGGGCAGTAAGACCATGTAGACCGGGGGTGTTCGGAGGTTTATTTTTTTCCTCCGAAACGAAGGGCGGCTCGTCCGGTCCCGGAGGGTAGGTCGCAGAGATAAATGATAGAAGGCATCGGCAACGATGTTACAGGACCCGGCTTACAGGCTTTGTTTTTTTTGATGAAGGCTCCCATTTTTGGGGGCCTTCGCCTTGTTCTGGTATTTTATCTCGATCAATGGCTAAAAAGAGAATGGCGATTAAACCTTTTTATCCTGATCTTGTCTCACGTTCGTTTCTAAGTTTACTTTTGGCTGACATTGATGACAGATCAGGAAATATTAGCGCTGTTTAAACAACCGGGTAAAGGCGAAATAGCTTTCAGGGAAATTCTGAAGCAATTCCAGAAGCCAATTTACTACTACATCCGGCGGATGTTGCTTGATCATGACGATGCCGATGATGTGACGCAAAATACTTTCATCAAAGCCTGGAAAGGGCTGGCAGATTTCAGAGGTGAAAGCAAATTGTCCACCTGGTTGCACCGCATCGCTTATTATGAAAGCCTCAATTTTATTGAGTCTAAGAAAAGGGTTCATAAAGTTGCTCTCGACGATGTGGCAAATAATCTTGGGAAATCCCTTCAGGATGATACGCTATATTCCGGAGACGAAATTCAGCGAAAACTTCAAATAGCCATGGCTCTTTTACCTGAGAAACAAAAGGCTGTTTTCGTGATGAAGTATTATGAAGATAAGAAGTATGATGAAATCGCTGAGATTACCGGCACAAGTGTGGGGGCGTTAAAGGCCAGTTTTCATCATGCGGTGTCAAAAATTGAAAAATACCTAACGGGTAATCCTTGAGCATAGAAAATGAAAATATCGACATGAGTTTTTCCTCCGACTGGAGTGAGATTCTTCATGCTGCTAAGCAGAAACAGGATCTTACCGTGCCGGAAAACTACTTTCAGGAAATGGAAGCAGATTTGTTATTTCACGTCAATAAATCGGTTCAGGAGGATTTGGATGTACCCGAAGAGTATTTTGCATTTAGCGAAGAAGTAATCATACAGAAGGTCGCTGATTCTAACAATGAAGAAGATTTTTTTCAGAAACAGCAGGAAGCGATTTTTTCCAGAATCAGATTGGAAGAGCTGAGAAATGATTCTGATCTTGTTGTTCCGGATGGATATTTTGAAAAAAGCAAGCATGAAGTTCTTGTTAGCATAGAGCCATCTGGCAAGGTTATCTCAATGCGATCTCGTGTTCTTTGGTATTCGGGAATCGCTGCTGCATTGCTCACGGCAGGTGTATTCTTTTTCATGCCCGGCAGGAAGCAATCTGAGACAGCCGCCTTTGCGGAACTTATTGGTAAAACCGAAATCGAAATTGATGATGTGGAATATTTTGCTTCAGAAGATGAAATCTATGATTTGTATTTCGCGTATGAAGATTTGGCGTATTCGGATACTCTCGATCGGGATACCACCGGTATAAGTTCACCGGCAGATCAAATGAAGGCTGACGAATTAAATGTTATTCCTGCCGGCGTTCCGCTCGATCCGAAGACAGGTTTGCCTTTGAAAAAAACACCCGGAGGTGTTAAACCATCGGGCAAAAGTGATGTCCCATCGTGGGATGAGATCACCAACGAAGATTTACTGGATTACCTGCTTGAAGAAGGCGGAGATGATATATTAAATGAATTGTAGATACTTATTGAAAATGAAAAATTTACTTTTAATACTGGGTGTTCTTTTTATTTCAACGCAGGCGTTTTCTCAGCCGGATCCGGATGAAATGGATGATACACGCCGCAACAAAATTGAAACGCTGAAAAGGGCGTATATCAGCGAAAAGCTTGAGTTGACCATAGCCGAGGCAGAAAAGTTCTGGCCTGTTTACAATGAGTATGATGCAAAAAAGACGGCATTGCGCAAAGCCATGCGTCAGCCGAACAAAAAGTTGAAAGAAGGAACTGCCGGCGAAAAGGAAACTATTGCTCTTATTGAAGAGGTCAATCAAAAACGGAAAGAAGAGATCGATCTGGAATCACAATTCCTGAAGGATGTGATGCCAATTCTCGGCGCCAGGAAAGTGATGAAGCTTACGCAATTGCAGAAAGACTTTCAGCGCGAACTCATGAAGAAAATCAAAGAAAGGAGAGAGGAAATGAAGGGACAAAGACCAGGACAAATGAGAAAATAGTCTTTTGACTGTACCTGATTTTCTTCAGAATAAGTACAAGTCTACTTTGTCGTTCTTCGAATACGTTTTGTTGTCAGCGCTCAGCTCAACAAAGCCGTCAGCCCCGCTCAGACCGGCATAATCACCTGATCCGTTATTTTTTATGATGTATGCCACTCTTTGACCTCCGGCATCAGAGGTAATTTTTACAGCGGCAAATTGAGTGAGACTTCCGCGCACTTCATAGGCTTCTGCTAAAAGCGTTTTTTGTGTCAGATTGTTAATTCCGTTGAGTGTTTTGACCCAGGGTATGAGATAGCGAGTGGCGCACATCAGCGAAGAAACAGGATTACCTGGCAAAGCAAAAACTGTTACTTGTTCATTACGGCCAAACCACATGGGTTTACCGGGCTTCTGAGCTATTCTGTGAAACAGGCAGTTCACTCCATGAGCGCTCAAAGCGTCAGGAACCAGATCATATTTACCTTTGCTGACCCCGCCCGTTATCACAACCAGCTCATAATTACTCAGAATGATTCGGAACAGATTGTTCAGTTGTGCTTCATCGTCGGGTGCATGCGCCAGATCAGCTTTGATTTTATATCGTGAAAGCAACTCTTTCAGAACATAAACCCCGGATTTTCGAATCTGATGTGGTTCAGGCTTTTGATCAATTTCAACCAGTTCATCGCCGGTCGACACTACAATTGTTCTCGGCAGGCGAATTACTTTGATGTTCGTCAATCCGCAACTTGCTGCGATGCCTATTTCAGGCACTCCGATAATTTGTCCCTTTGTAATAAGTACATCTCCGATTTTGTAGTCTCTTGCCCGACTGTGGATGTTCATGCCAGGTTTGAATTCTGTTGCTTCAACAAGGGCTTTGTTTCCGTTTAACTTTATTTGTTCATATGGAATAATTGCTGTTGCGCCTTCAGGACAAACTGCACCTGTCATTACTTCTATGCAGTTGCTTTCACCTGTGAGCAACAATGGTGGAGCGCCTGCACGTTGAATTCCAACTATGGTGAACTCGAGAACACCGGATTCGAGATCAGAGTAATTTACTGCTATTCCGTCCATCATCACTCGATCAAATGGAGGTAAATCTGTGTCTGCCGTGATGTCTTGTGCCAGAATCCTGCCGCCGGCTTCAGACAATGCTACTTTTTCGGTTCCCGGATCTGGACAATTGTTCAATACAATTTGAGTGGCTTCTTTGGTCGTGATCATCTTATCCTCCTATAGTGGCCATCGATTCACTCACCGGAAACTGATTCCTCTTTTGTTCTGCTTCGAAACCATCCTTTGATCTGTTGAATACGCTATCAACAATTAGTTTTTTTATTTCACCTTCATCATTTCCGTTTCGCAATAAATCACGTAGACTGAGTTGACCATGATCATAAAGACATGTTTTCATAGTGCCATCGGGTGTTATTCGCACCCTGTTGCAACTGCCGCAAAAACTCCGTGACCATGCTGCAATCATTCCGATGCGACCGAGATGACCATTAATCCGGTAATTCCTTGATGTGGCATTTGGCTCATCTTCTTCTTTGGTGATATTGCTAAAATGATTGCGCAGATAATCAATCATCGCTGGCGCTGTCCATTTGATGGCATGTGAATGGGCCTGACCGTTGAATGGCATTTCTTCTATGAACCGCACATCGACGGGTAAATCAAGCGTAAGCTTGGCAAGTTCAAGGATATCTTCTTCGTTTTTACCTTCCATGATCACAGCATTGATTCTTGTCTTGATATTGTGCGTTAGCAGAAGATCAAATGTGTTTTTCACAACATCGAAATCATTGCGTCGTGTCATTTGTTCAAAGCGCTGACGATTAAAGGTATCTAAACTAAGATTCACTGAGTGAATGCCAAGATCTTTCAATTCACTCACGTAAGGAGCGGTCAGCGTGCCATTCGTCGTTATTGATATTTGTGAGAACCATCCATGTGAACTGATTTTTCTCACGAGTTGCATGAAGTCTTTTCTGAGGAAAGGTTCACCACCCGTGAATCTGATCTTGGTGATGCCCAACTCGTAGAATAGTCTGAGAAGGGTTTCAATTTCTTCGAATGTCAGCAAACTTTTTCTTGGCACCCAATCGAGTCCTTCGTGCGGCATACAATAAAGGCAGCGTAAATTGCACCGATCCGTCACGGCCAGCCTCAAATAGTTGATTTGTCTGCCAAATTTGTCTGTCAAAACTTATTTTTTGTTCGATGCTAAAGGTAGGAAATTAAGAGCCAATCATTATGAATTCGGTTTCTTGTCTTTACCTCTGAGCAACTCCTTGAAACCTTTCGTGAATTCCTCGAAGTTGTCAAAATCCTGACGATAAATAACGCCGACGCCCTGTGTGTATGGTGCCTGTTGAGTATCTGCCATTCTGAAGTCGTTGCTTTCATTGTAAACCACGAGTCTGATTTTCCCTTCGGGAGTTATTTTATACTCCAGGCGAAGATCTCCAATGAGATTGGTCGTGTTTTGAGACCCTGCAGCGGCGCTGGTATTGCGCGAAACGCCCACGTTACTGCTCAGCGCAAGCCTTTCATTGAAGAGCTGCGTACTCAGCGCAAGTGCTATTTCTTCATTGCTGATGTCGTCTCCGGGACTGTAGTTGAATCCGAGGTTAAAGTCATCGCTGATCTGACTAAGCCAGTTCGATATCTGACTGGACAGAAATTCAGTGCTGTTGGCAGCAATGGCATTGGTACTGTTGTGATCTGATGTTACGTTCGGCGGACTGACAAACCTTCTCAATACAAGAAGTGCAAAAGCCTGTCTGTTTCGCTCCTGTTCTGTGCTGATGATCGCATCAACTCTGCTGCGTGTCACCTGATCTACCGTCGGCAAATCAATGCCAAAATCTATCGTAGGATTAAAAATCTTGTCATTCAGTTTCATGATCAGATTGACAGGGACTCTTTGCCCGCTTTGGTAGGATGGGTCAGGAATAAGGTCATACAGAGAAGCGGACACTTTGTAGATAGCATCGATGTCCAGTTCGCCCCCAAACGGATCTCCGAACCAGGCTATGGTACCGCCGGGGTTGATGGTGAATTCCTTGTTGATGAGATTTTTCAGTGTGAACAAATAATTTCCGCGAACAAGTTCAACTTGTCCGTACATATTGAATGACGATAAATTATTTATCTCCATGTTGATGTGCCCTTTGCCACTTCCTTTCATCATGTCTCCAACACTTTCATCGAAGATGATCTGAAACTGCGCATCTGGCGTTATCTCAAGTTGGAAATTCAATTTGATACCAGACAGGTTGATAGGTTCTTCTTTTATGGTATCATTCGGATTGACAAACCTGATGAAAGACTCGAATGACTGTTCTCCGGTGTTTCCCATGGGCATCGAAAGCTCGGTACCCTTTTCAGACTTCATCACGATGTCGAATTCGAGCTTGTCTTCATAGCCGTATATGTTTATGCTTCCTGTTGTATATGCTTTGCCATAATAAAGCGAGTTAAGCTCTTCATTGGTGTTCAAGGCGAGCATTGGTTCTTCCATATCTACGGAGATGTCATAGTTCCAGTCTCCAAAATTTTCGTGTAACATTGTTCCCGTCAGAAAGCCTTGGTGTCCTTCGACATCATGAATTGGTATATGGTCGAACGTGAACATATCAGGATAAACGCCGATTTTATCTTCAATATAATATTTGGTATTCAGATAGTCAATGAAAACGGAGGCGTCTTTAAGTAATGCATCTGCTCTCATTTGCGGAGCATCCGGTTGTCCGGTAATGGCCATCGTTCCGCTTGCGAAACCTTCGATTTTGAGAATACCCGGTGAAAGAAAAGCATTGATAAAGGACAAATCCAGCTGGTTGATTGTAGCAGTCAGATCAAGAGGACTTTTTTCTTGCTTTGGCCTGTAGTAACCGGAAAAACTGATAGGTGTATATCTCGTCAGCGGGTTGATGCTTTCCAGATTTTTTTGCAGTGAGCCGTCAATCCTCAGTTGTTTCTGAGTCTGATCCCACGTGCTGATTATATCGAGGTCACCAATGTTATAATCGTTTATTTTGAATGCAGATAATTGTGTGTTGTTAGAGAATATCATTTCATTGTAGACGTCTCGGACATTTGCCGAACCATTGACAATACCATAGAATTTTGTTTCGCTACCAGTGAAAGAGTTGATACTGCTCAGATCGAAATTCTGCAGATTGATGAGAAGATTTGATAACGGATCGTGATTGACTAGGCCTTCGGCGCTTATGATCTGATCCAAATTTCGTATCTCCAAATTCTGAATCTTAAAGTCAGAACTATCCATACTGATTTTACTTAACTGCTTGAAAGACCAATTCTGATCCTTCAGCGTGAAAGAGCTTTTTCCAAACAAAAAATCGTAGCGGTTGTAATCCCTTATGGCGAGCGCTCCATTGATGTCACCTGAGTGCCCGCTACTTCCAGCGCCCCACACTACAGAAGTGTACAGAGTATCTGATTCTGTTCGGGCATCAATCGCGAGTGAAGGAAACTGAATGTCTTCTCCAATGCTTAATTTATCTGATGTCACGGTAACGTAGAAAGATTCGTCAGGCCGACGTATATCGAGCACGAGTGATTCTATACTGTTGTCCTCAAATTTGATTTTGTCCGACACAACGATGCTTTCAAAGTATGATTCTGGCTCGTCAACGACGAGTTTGATCATGGTGTTCGGTGCAACAACTAATTCGGGTATGAAGATTTCAGAAATTTGAGTGAAATCCAGAATGTGCAGATTCATAACAAAATTCTGCGTTCTGTGTTTGCGATGAGGTGCATCGAAGGTTGGGATAATCTTAGAGGCAATTTCTGTCATAGATTCTCCGATTTCTTTCACGTCAAAATCGCCTTTGATCTCGGCAAAAGCCACACTCGAATTCAGCGTAATTGTGGGCTCGCCATTCCTCTCTGATATCAGACTGAGATGAGAAATCTCATAGTCCCTTTCTTGGGCACAATACGTGATATCTTCCAGGATGATTTCGCCAACAAATTTGTCGAATTCAAGTCCTTCGCTTTTTACATTGATATTTCCGCTGACTGAGCTATAGTTGTAATCGGGAAGTATATTGATGGCTTTCAGGTTGAGGTGAAAAATCTGTGAGTCGAAATAGAGAATGGGCAGAGGTTTGGTGAAGTCAATACTTCCGGTGAAGTCGACACTAACATTTGGATCGTCAATGATGAAATCTCCTGCGAAGGATTTATGCCGGAACGTTCCGTCAGCATTGATGTTGGTAAAGTTGTATCCATTGAGCACCAACCCTTGAATATCGCCCTGAAACGTTGCGTCAACTTTTTTAAGTTCTAGTCCTTTGCCTTGAACAGTAAGATCCGCGCTGATGGGGCCGATAACTTCGCTCTGATAGAATTTACCCAGATCAAATGCTACGAGCGTTAATCCGCCGGTATAGAGGTAGTCGTTGATAGCAGCGTCTTCTTTCAAAGAAATATCAGTACGCACATTGCCTATGGCTGTTGTTATAGTTCCATAGGATACCAGATCGTTGATGAAACCCGTGAAATTTCCTTTGTATGTTATTTGACCAAGTGCCCCGAAATTGTTGGGTGTTTTTAAATAGTGCAGTGAATCGAATGGAGGTAACTGTATCTGATCAAGTTCTGATTTGTTACTCGTCAGTTCTTTGATATCCATTGAAATGAATGTTTGATCTATTTCCGGTAAACCTTCCATTTCAATATTGCCTCTAAATCTTGTGTTTTCATTAAGAGATATTTCCAGATCTCGTCCTTTCAAATTGGCAATAGTTCCTCGCACATTTCCCTTCAATGATACCAATTGCTGAAAGCCTTTCAGCTCATAGCTGAAATAAGCAAGTTCGTCCAGAAGAATCTCTGCATGCTCAAACCGGTGCTTCATCTTTACTCGTTCTTCGAAATAGTCTATATCGTCAATTGAATTGAATACAAAATTGAGATCGCCTTTGATGAATGAGTTTTTTGAACGGAAATCAGCGTTATTCATATGCAAATCACCGCCAACCATGATTAAATCGTTAGACATCTCGAGCAGGCTGAATCCTGTTTTTTCATCTGCCGACATGTGGTTGATTTTGGCACTGATGCTATCGCCTTCAGCGTAAAAATTACTTACATCTAAATCTATGTTTGTGATCTTTAAATTATGCCAGTCGATACCGAAGTAATCCTTGACCGGTTTGTTCTCGTTTATATAATTAAATCGCCCGTTCGAAAGGGCCATGTGTTTTAAAATGAACAAGCCTCCTGACTTTGTGCTGTCTTCAGGTGAAGTAAAATAATCCACGAGAAACTTGTAATTCAGATATTTTTCGCCTTGTGGCCTCACCAGATTAAAGTACAAATCCTGAATTTCAACATCATTGACAACGATGTCGCCTGTATGCCTGTCGAATGTGTAGCTGTTCACTGACAGATTGTGGATATAGCCTAATGTATCTCCTCGCTGATCTTCAACGTAAATATCTCTGATGTTGAGCTTCGACCATAGGTCAATATCCACACTTCCAATTCGTACTTCCGTATTCCATTCATTACTCAGGTAGTCAGCAAGACGATGACCCAGCCATGATTGCACAGCAGGCAACTGAACTGCAAAAAAAATCAGGACCAGCATCAGAAAAAATGCGATCAGAATGTTTCGTATGATTTTAAATGGCTTACGCACCTTATTATTCTGTCTTCAAAGCTTGTCAAACTTGCAAAGTAAGGTGTAGATGAATCGAAAACTGTGCCGCTTTGGCTTTTTATTCAAAAGCGTTGTTGATGATGCCGGAATGGCCTATCGATCAGGGTTTAAACAGATTGTATGACGCGGGTGTCGTCTTCTGAATAATTGGCCACGTTTCTGTCGATAAATTCACTCGTCCGGACAGGTTAGTCCTTTTGCTCAATATCCGTAAGTTCAATTTCCAGAGAACGTGTACTTTGCATCAGTTCCAGCAGAGAAAGGATAAGTGAAGCGGCGAATGTCAGCATCGCCGAAGCGAAGCTGATGTGAGCCAGAAACTGTTTTTCGATATAAATGAGATACATGGATATAATAGCGAACAGAATACTTAAAACGCCCAGAATTTGCATGTTTTTGATAATGTGCAAGCGCCTGCTGAGGTTTCTGAGCTGTGCATGTAAGGCTGCTTTTTCGTCGTCGTCCTGGTTTTTGTACCTGTCGTGAAGGTTTCGGACAACATTTGCAAGGGCCAGAAACCGATTGGTGTAAGCCAGCATAATGAGGCTGATTGCAGGAAACAAGAGCGCCGGCGAGTTGATCGTAATATCCATGATTTTTTTGCGAAGATGCATCATAAGAGCACACTGTGTATTTTAGTCGCTGCATGAAATTCAAGCTAACATCGGAATATTCACCTAGTGGCGACCAGCCTCAGGCAATCAAAGAACTCTCTGAAGGCGTGGAGCGTGGAGATAAATACCAGACCCTACTTGGTGTTACCGGTTCCGGGAAGACCTTCACAATCGCCAATGTTCTCGCAAATACTCAAAGACCCGCTCTCATCCTGAGCCACAATAAAACTCTCGCGGCTCAGCTCTACTCCGAGTTCAAGGCTTTTTTTCCTGAAAATCTGGTTGAGTATTTTGTCAGCTACTACGACTATTATCAGCCTGAAGCTTTTTTGCCGAGTACAGGAGTTTATATTGAGAAGGATCTCCAGATCAACAATGAAATTGAAAAGTTACGGCTTGCAGCAACAAGTGCCTTGCTCAGTGGGAGGCGCGACGTAATTGTGGTGGCTAGTATTTCTTGCATATATGGTATTGGTAATCCGGTGGAATTTCACAAGAGTGTTATTCCGATCAAACGCGGGCAGGCAATGAGCCGTCAGGGTTTACTTCACAAGTTGGTGGAATCCCTGTACAGCCGAACCCGCGCTGAGTTTACCAGAGGTACTTTTCGCGTGCAGGGCGATACGGTTGATATATTTCTGGCATATGCAGATTATGCCATAAGAGTAAACTTTTTTGGTAATGAAATTGAGTCGATCGAATCGATTTATCCGGATACAGGCAAAAAGATCATGCCCTTTGAAATGATATCTATTTATCCTGCTAATCTTTTCGTCACCAGCAAAGACACCATGAATGATGCCATCTGGTCAATTCAACAGGAAATGGCGGCTCAGATAAAAACATTTGAAGCACAAGGTAAATTTATTGAGTCGAAACGAATTGAAGAACGTGTCAATTATGACATTGAAATGATGAAAGAGCTTGGCTATTGTTCCGGTATCGAAAACTATTCAAGGTATTTCGACCGCCGGGAACCGGGGCAGAGGCCTTTCTGTTTACTCGATTATTTTCCTGAAGATTATCTGATGATCATTGATGAAAGCCATGTTACTGTGTCTCAGGTGGGTGCCATGTATGGTGGAGACCGTTCCCGAAAAGTCAACCTTGTTGATTATGGTTTCAGATTAACAAGCGCTTTAGACAATAGACCGCTTACGTTTGATGAGTGGGAGGGCTTGCAGAGTCAGGTCATATACGTCAGTGCCACTCCGGCAGATTATGAACTGCAAAAGTCGGGAGGTGTGCTGGTGGAGCAGGTTGTAAGACCGACCGGTTTGCTCGATCCTCCGATCGATGTGCGACCTTCACTCAACCAGATTGATGACCTGATCGGAGAAATTCAAGCTACAATCGCGAACAACGAAAGAATACTTGTTACAACGCTGACAAAGCGTATGGCGGAGGAACTGGCAAGCTATCTCGATAAGCTCAGTATTGCTTGCAGATACATTCATAGTGAAGTTCAAACACTCGATCGTGTTGAAATTTTGCGTGATCTGCGTGAGGGAAAATTTGACGTTTTGGTCGGTGTAAACCTGCTCCGCGAAGGATTGGATTTACCTGAAGTGTCTCTCGTCGCAATCATGGACGCTGATAAGGAAGGCTTTCTTCGCAGCAATCGTTCGCTCACTCAAACGGCTGGACGTGCTGCCAGAAATATCAATGGCCGCGTGATCATGTATGCTGATAAAATTACCGACAGCATGCAGCAAACGATTGATGAAACGGCCAGAAGAAGGGAAAAACAAATCGAGTATAACCAGGAACATGGAATTGTACCGGCGCAGGTGAAAAAGGGCAAAGCAACTATCTTCGAGCAAAGCGGAGTTATTGAGCAGCGCTCGAAATATTACAACGAGGAAGAACATCGTGCAAGTGTTGCAGCTGATCCTGTGCTACAATACCAAAGCAAGGAACAACTCGAAAAATCTATAGATCAGGCCAGGAGAAAGATGGAGAAAGCGGCAAAAGATCTGGACTTTATGGAGGCTGCCAGACTGCGTGATGAAATGCTTGAGATGAAAAAGATGCTTGAATCAAAGTCTTGAATGAAGTTTGAAAAAAGTTCTGTTCATAGCGTCACACAGACCTGAAAGGGCTCCCGGACAACGCTTTCGGTTTGAGCAATACTTTTCTTATCTGGAAGAAAACGGTTATTCCTGTGAGCTTTCCTGGCTGCTCAATGAAGAGGATGATTCAATTTTTTACAGCACAGGGAACGTGCTGAACAAAGCCGCTATTCTTACGAAGCACTATCGCAAAAGAATGTCGGATCTTCAGCGTATACATGAATATGATATTGTATTCATTTTTCGCGAAGCGCTGATGACAAGAAGTCTGTATTTCGAAAAGAAAATTGCATCTTCAGGAGCAAAGATCATTTTCGATTTTGATGATGCTATTTGGCTCAATGATACCAGCGATGCCAACAAGCTTTTTAAATGGATGAAGAAGCCTGCGAAGATTGCCGACACAATCAAACTATCTGATCTGGTTTTTGCCGGCAATAATTATCTGGCTGATTATGCCAGGAAATACAACCAAAGCGTAGTTGTTGTTCCTACAACCATAGATACAGATCACTATGTTCGTTTACCGTCGAGCAGGCAGTACAATAAAATTGTAATCGGATGGAGTGGGAGTTTGACTACCATAAAACATTTTGAATATGCATTGCCCTTCTTGACAGTGATCCGAGATCGGTTTGGTGACAAAGTCGCGTTTAAGGTAATTGGCGACGGATCTTACCAGAATTCTCTATTGAATATTCAAGGCATTCCATGGCGAAAACAGTCTGAGATTGCAGATTTATCTGAAATTGATATTGGTATCATGCCGCTCCCCGATGATGAATGGGCAAGGGGCAAGTGCGGCTTAAAAGGGCTCCAGTATATGGCGTTGTCGATTCCGACCATTATGTCGCCTGTGGGTGTCAATCGAGATATCATCCAGGATGGGGTCAATGGGTTTTTAGCTTCAAACCGGGATCAATGGGTAGAAAAGATCAGTCTGCTCATCACGGATCGCGCGCTTGCAGCGCAAATTGGAAAGGCTGCCCGACAAACGGTCCTGGAGAAATACAGCGTCAAGGCGAACCGGGATTTATATCTCCATCAATTCAGCGCGCTCTGCGAACAAAAGAACATTCTGAAATAATCGCAATCGGTCCGGGATTTTTCATTGTCTAGCCGACCCTTCTTTTTTCTGAACTAATTTGCACCCCATTATTAGTAATTATTCCATGGAAGTATCTACAGAACTCAAGTCAACTGCGCTCACTGCAATCCATCAGCAACTCGGTGCCAAAATGGTGCCGTTTGCGGGCTATCTCATGCCGGTCCAGTATTCCGGTCTCATCGAAGAACACAACACAGTGAGAAACGCACTGGGTGTATTTGATGTCAGCCACATGGGTGAGTTTTTTGTCTCAGGAAAAGGAGCATTGGAACTCATTCAGCTTGTGACCAGCAATGATGCGGCAAAACTGACCGACGGAAAGGTCCAGTATTCCTGCCTGCCCAACGATCAGGGTGGAATTGTGGATGATTTGCTGGTATATCGCATCAATGAAGAGTCGTACCTGCTCGTTGTCAATGCGTCCAATATTGACAAGGACTGGAATTGGATTTCGAAACACAATCGCTTCGACGCTGTAATGGAAAATCGCAGTGATCAAATGTCTTTGCTGGCAGTTCAAGGGCCGAAGGCACTTGAAGCGATGCAAAAACTGACGGACATGCAGATTGTGGGCATGGAATATTATACTTTCAAAATCGGAACATTTGCCGGCGTGGAGAATGTGATCGTATCTACTACGGGTTACACAGGTGCCGGTGGTTGTGAGATCTATATGCCAAATGAAGCGGCAGAAAAAATCTGGCATGCAGTAATCGAAGCCGGTGCTGAGTTCGGTATCAAACCGATTGGCCTTGGAGCCCGAGATACACTGCGTCTTGAGATGGGCTTCTGCTTATACGGGAATGACATCGACGATACTACTTCTCCTATCGAAGCCGGATTGGGCTGGATCACCAAGTTCACCAAAACATTTGTGAATTGCGATGCCATAAAAGCCCATAAAGAAAACGGAACTGCACGCAAGCTTGTTGGATTCGAATTGCTGGACCGCGGAATTCCCCGTCATGGTTATGATGTGGTAGATGCCAGCATGAATCCGATTGGTGTCGTAACGAGCGGTACGCAAAGTCCGACTCTCAACAAACCGATTGGTATGGCTTATGTCCCCACCGCACTTGCCAAACCGGGCAGTGAAATTTTTATCAATATCCGTGGCAAGGCTTTGAAGGCTGTGGTGATGAAAGTGCCTTTTATCAATTAATTGTGTCGTCATATTTGAACGTGCCATAAGCAAGGGTTTTTGTACTCTCTTTATCTTCGCGCCCAATTTGAAATTTGAGCATGGGCCTTAAAGAAGAAATCGCTCGCAGAAAGACATTCGCGATCATCAGTCACCCGGATGCCGGTAAGACCACCCTGACGGAAAAACTCCTCCTGTTTGGTGGCGCTATTCAAACAGCGGGCGCTGTAAAAAGCAACAAGATCACCAAGACTGCCGCCTCGGATTTCATGGAAATTGAAAGACAAAGGGGTATTTCCGTGGCCACATCTGTGATGGTGTTTGAATACGAAGGAATGCAGGTGAACCTGCTCGACACCCCCGGTCACAAGGATTTTGCTGAAGATACATACCGCACCCTTACGGCTGTAGATAGCGTCATACTTGTGATTGATAGCGTAAAAGGCGTTGAAGCACAAACGAAGAGACTCATGGAAGTGTGCAGAATGCGTGATACTCCGGTTATCGTTTTCATCAACAAAATGGACCTTGAAGGACAGGATCCTTTTGACCTGCTCGACGAACTGGAGGACAAGTTGAACATCAAAGTTCAACCACTTTCCTGGCCGATCTCCAAAGGCTATTCTTTCAAAGGTGTATACAAGATTTACGATAAAACACTGAACCTGTTTGAGTCGCTCAAAACAAAAGTGAATGACCAAATCGTTTCTATCAATGATCTCAGCGATCCGCTGCTCGATCAGCTGGCTGGCGAATATGCCGACCAGTTGCGCGAAGATGTAGAATTGATTGAAAGTGTTTACGACCCATTTGATCAGCAGAAATACCTGCAAGGAAAACTGGCACCTGTTTTTTTCGGTTCGGCCATGAATAATTTCGGTGTAAAAGAGTTGCTCGACAAGTTTCTTGAACTGGCTCCTACACCACAACATCGCGAAACCAATCTTCGTGTAGTTGAACCTGATGAAAAAAAATTCTCAGGATTTGTATTCAAGATTCATGCGAACATCGATCCGCGGCATCGCGATCGTATAGCCTTCCTGCGCGTTTGCAGCGGAACGTTCGAACGCAATAAGTTCTATCATCATGTTCGATTAGACAAGGATTTTAAATATCCCAACCCGGTCACCTTCCTCGCTTCCGCCAAAAGCACCATTGATGAAGCCTATGCAGGCGATGTGATTGGTCTGTACGATACCGGCAACTTCAAGATCGGTGATACACTCACAGAAGGTGAGAATATGATCTTTAAAGGCATACCTAGTTTTTCTCCTGAAATATTCAAGGAATTGGTCAACAAGGATCCGATGAAAACCAAACAATTGGACAAAGGCATCAGACAGCTTACAGAGGAAGGAGTTGCCCAGTTGTTTATTCAGGAACCCGGTAACAGGAAAGTGGTGGGAACAGTAGGTGAACTTCAGTTTGAGGTAATCAAATACCGTCTTGAGCATGAATACGGCGCGAAATGCGAATTTGAACCAAAGACTTATTACAAAGCTTGCTGGATTACCACCACGGATGATTCGAAACTGAATGAATTCCGCCGAATCAAAGGGCAAAACATGGTGAAGGACAAAGACGGCAATGACGTATTCCTTGCGCCTTCTTCATTTATGCTCGATATGGAAAGGAAGAATTATCCTGAACTTGAATTCCATTTCACAAGTGAGTTCAAGGTTGGTGCTTCCTGATTTTCATCCTTTATTTGAAATTTCTGCTCTTAATTCGCAGGATGGAACATGAGTTAGTACTAAGGTTTCTCGCCGAACCCGGCGATGTCAATTTCGGCGGAAAAGTACACGGTGGCGCTGTGATGAAGTGGATTGATCAGGCCGGTTATGCCTGCGCTGTGAACTGGTGCGGAGGTTATGCCGTCACGGTTTATGTTGGAGGAATTCAGTTTCTGAGTCCTATACATATAGGCAACATGGTTGAGTTGCACGCAAAACTCATCCACACAGGAAACACCAGTATGCACATTGCAGTAGATGTGTACAGCAGAAAATTACAAGAGGATACATTGGTACACAACACGCATTGTGTAATCATTTTTGTATCGCTGGATGAAAATGGTGAATCAACCCCGGTGAAGCAATTTGTACCTGAGAACGATGATCAAAAGGACATGCAATCATACGCTATACGATTGATGGACTTGCGCAAGAATATTGGCAAAGAAATGGGTCTGCGCCCTTAAACACAGCATGCACTAATGGACGAGAGTAGGCAATCTTCATTGATCTTGCTGCGTGGCCTGCCCGGGTCAGGTAAATCCACATTGGCGGAAGTGATCTCTGAAAATGGCCGTTATCCCTTTTTTTCTGTCGACGATTATTTCACGGATGCAGGCGGAACATATTCGTTCGTTTTCTCTGAGAATCACCTGGCATATAAACAATGTGAGAAGATGGTGGAGCAGGCGATGATGAATAATTCAAAAAAAATCATCGTTCACAATACCTTTACCATGGAATGGGAAATAGAGCCTTATTTCAAACTGGCATCGGAACATCAATACAGGGTTTTTGTTCTTACGGTGGAAAACAGGCATGGCAGCAAGAACATTCATGAAATCCCCGAAGAGCACATTCAGAAAATGAGGGAGAAGTATCCAATCGTTCTGTGATGAACTAATTGAGAAGATTACTGTTTAATAAACATATAATTACAGAATATGAAATACGCAATATTGATACTGTTGATGGTAGTTGTAGGAGCTTCGATCTATGGTTTCCGAAATTATGTATCACCAAAAAAGAAAGCAATGATCATTGAATCAACCCCAAAGTCATTTTATGACCTAACTTACACAGATATCAATGGTAAGACGGTGAGCATGTCTGAGTACCGCGGCAAATATGTGTTGTGCGTAAACGTAGCAAGCAAGTGTGGAAATACACCTCAATACGCTGCTCTTGAAAAATTGTATCAAAAGCACAAGGATAAATTGGTCATCATAGGTTTTCCGTGCAATCAGTTTCTTGGGCAGGAGCCGGGCTCCGAGAAAGAAATTGCCGAATTCTGTTCAAAAAATTACGGTGTAACATTTCCGCTCTCCTCCAAAATGGATGTAAAAGGAAACGATCAGAGTCCTGTTTATGCCTGGCTTACGATGAAAGACCTCAACGGCGTATCAGATGACAAAATAGAATGGAATTTCCACAAGGTGCTTGTTTCTCCTGATGGCACCTGGTTGAAGTCGTTTGCGGCATCTATGGATCCCGGTAATGGAAAGATAGAAGCGGAGTTGAAGGATTAATTCAAATGTAGGTGCGCGATTCATCGCGCACATACATTTGAATCGCGCACGTACATTTGAATCGCGCACCCACATTTGAATCGCGCACGTACATTTGAATCGCGCACGTA
>JBEIHH010000054.1:0-21250 GCA_040381475.1 Crocinitomicaceae bacterium
GCTGATGCAGTCGCTCAATCTGCTGATGCAGTTGCTCAATCTGCTGATGCAGTTGCTCAATCTGATGATGCAGTTGCTCAATCTGATGATGCAGTTACACAATCTGCTGATGTAGTTGCTCAATCTGCTGATGCAGTCGCTCAATCTGAAGGTGTAGTTGCTCAATCTGAAGGTGTAGTTGCTCAATCTGAAGGTGTAGTTGCTCAATCTGAAGGTGTAATTGCTCAATCAGCTGATGCAGTTGCTCAATCAGCTGATGCAGTTACTGATACTAAAAAGGTCTATGCCGATCCGAATGGTGGCATTAGTATGGCTTTGACTGTTAATGAAGGCGGTCAGGAAGTTGATGGAGATGCTGAATTTGATGTGAACGGTCCAGTTACATCAGTTAACAACATGGCTGAAAACATGCCACTTCCATCAGAAGGCAAATCCCGCTCATCTGCATCAGCCAATGCGGCCGATTACTACTATAGCATGCCGGACATCGTTGTAGCAGATTTGTTTGTTAGAACACCACGCGGTGTTTATAGCGATAGCAAGCCGATACCGGTAGATGCGGTGATGCCGGCTGGCGTGTATTATAAAGTTCAGATCGGAGCTTTCCGCAACGACATACCCCAAAATCTATATGACGAATTTGCTCCTATCTCTGGAGAGCGCCTGAACAATGGCATCACAAGGTACACAGCAGGTTTCTTTGTGACTTATGAAAACGCAGATAAGATCAAAAAGGAAATCCGAGGTATAGGTTATTCCGACGCTTTTGTTGTGGCATTCAGAGATGGCAAGAGAATTCCTCTTTATGAAGCCATGGGTAAAACGGATGCTGCCAACTTCGTAGCAGCTGTGGAAAAGGAATACATCTACGGCGACAAGGGCGAAGCGCCTAAAGTTAAAGAATCAGCAGTAAGTAAAAATACTGGTTCAAATGCTGCAGGTTCCGAAAGTAGAGTTGCAACGAATGGTTTGAACACTACATACTACAAAGGTGTTGCCAATGCGGCGCCAGCAACTCAGGTTGAAACGATAGAGGGATTGTTCTTCACAGTTCAAGTTGGTGTTTACAGCAAGCCTGTTCCAGCCAAGAGTTTGAAGAATATTTATCCTATCAACTCAGAACTGACAGAATCCAAAAAGATCAGATATACAAGCGGTCGTTACAACAACCTGAAATACGCAGTTGAAAAACGTGCGGAGGCCAAGAATTTGGGTATCTCAGATGCATTCATCACCGCCTATTACAATGGGAAAAGAATTACACTCAGTGAAGCGGACAGACTGCTGAAAGAAAACGGTGCTGGAATACTTGTAAAGTAAGCCGCACTGAAGACGACGATTCATTCAATAAAAACGCCCCGCTCTTGCGGGGTGTTTTGTTTTAATTGTTTTCAAAATGTGAAATTCATATAACATTCCTCAATGAGGTTATTTCTGTTGATATATTTGCACAGAATGAGTGCACTCACAGAAGTAACATCAGGTGTCAGAATAACCGTTTCAGTGCGGTATGAGGAGAACCTCAGCAGTGCGCAAATGGAGAGTTTTGTATTTTCATACCACATCACGGTTGAAAATCAGAACGATTATCCTGTCAGGCTATTGAGACGACACTGGTTCATTTTCGATTCGGTTGCTCTGAAACGTGAGGTTGAAGGACCAGGCGTTATTGGTGAAACGCCTCTCATCCTACCTGGTGAATATTATAGCTATAACAGCGCTTGTGATTTGCGATCAGAGCGCGGAACGATGCATGGCTATTACACCATGCAGAAACCCGGCGACAAGGGTATGTTTGAAGTCAAAATTCCCAAGTTCAAACTTGAAGTACCATTCTCGCTGAATTGATCAACAGCATGTCGGGTCCGGTGATCCTGAGCAAAATTCGCACGCTTTGGAGTTATTATCCCGGCCTTCTTGCCGGAATATGCGCGATTCTGCTGTTTATCGTATTCAAATTTTTACCAGTACTTCCGGAAGTTTTATACAGGGGATTTTTTTATCAGATATTTAAATTCGTCTGGGATCGTAGTTTAGCACTACTCCCCTTTCCTTTGGTCTTTATGACGGCTCCCCTGCTGATTTATTGTGCATGCCGCGCAGCAAAAAAACTGCACAGAAAAGGAGTGAAAACTATCTGGATATTACCAGATCTTGTTGGCAGAGCTATTGCGATCTTTCTTCTGGTCTGGGGCTACAATTATGCCTGCAGGCCTGTAGATTCCGCCGTCAATGAACGAATGCAGGATAAAAAAGTTTTCGATGCTGCAGTCATGATAATAGACGAGTTGAATACTTCTCCCAGAAGCCGGGATATGGAGGAAAAAGGCAGTGTTATGACAGAAGAATTGGAACAAATCTACCTTGCCGCTCCGGTCGTTTTCGGGAAGTATAATATTCCATGCTGGGGCAGACCAATTCCCAAAACTGTTCCTTTCGGTTTATTGAGAAAACTTGGCATTACAGGCATATATTTTCCATACAGCAGCGAACCTCATGTGGATGGCAGTCTGCTTCGTATGCAGCAAATATTTGTTGCTGCGCATGAAATGGCGCATGCATATGGTATCGCCGGGGAAGGTGAAGCAGACTACGCCGCATTTCAATTGCTTCTTCACGAATGTAAGCAACCTGAAATAGCTGCGAACTTCAGATATTGTGCATTGCTGGAGTTGTTGCGCAGCATCAGGAACAGACTTCATGTATCATCTCCTCATCTGAAAGAGGAACTTAACCGAAAGCAGGGGGAACAACTCAATGCTGATCTTGAAGCAATCAGACAAAACTCCAGGTTACATCAAGAATGGATGCCCGGTATGCAGGAAGCCATGAATGACCGTTATCTCAAAACAATGGGTGTGAACGCAGGCACCGCTAGTTATGATGAGTTCATTGAACTGGCGTTGAGGAGTCTTATTTTGCGGTAAATAACAGATCAAACACATCGCGCACCTGTGAGGCAGTAGCTACTGCCGGATCCGACAAATGGAGCTGCGCACCGGCAGTACCAACAACAGTTTCTGAGAACAAATTGCGCTGCTCAATACTTACGGCTGACATCGACTCTGCATTGGACAGGGATCTCATCTGAGCGTTATTTGTAGCAATTTTCGTGCTGGTTGATGTTGGTGGAATATCCGATTGATCTTTGACTTCAACTTGTTTCAACATCACTGATTCTTTGCCTTCCGCGGCGCTGACAACTTTGTCCGTTTCCGACTCAAAATCGTCAGACAAATTCGCCTCACTTAAATCTTCGGAATAATTACTGTCTGAAGCTGCCGGGGCTGGTGATTCAGCAATCTCCTCGTTTGTAACTTCATCCGTCATCACGACCGTTTTTACCTCCGGTAAAGCACTTACGAGAGCCTCAGCAGGTGCGGGTGGCAAAACATTTGAGGACAGATTTTCTGCAAAGAGTCTTGAACTCTCAATCGTCGAATCCTCTGATTCTGCGGACTGGTTGACTGTTTCCAAAGTGTCTTTATTCGCAGCCATTTGCGCTTCTTTGTTCCGGTTAATAAATACAACTAAAACAACGGCAATGCATGCCGTTGCAAATGGCAACGCAAAAGCCGGACGCCTCAACCAATCAAGGTTGATTCCTGCAAAAAGATTATTGAGCCAAACTTTGAAACCGGATTGCTCTTCACTTGCGAATTCGGCGAGCAATGCTGTTTTGATGGATGGGTCTGGTTCAAGCCATTCCTCGCGTTCAGGTGCATCATGCAACTCAAAAAGTGTCTTGCGAAGACTTTCATATTCTTCCTCACTTCCTATGTATTGCAACACAAATTCCCTCTCGTCTTCAAAGAGTTCATTGTATTGCTTGTGCAACAACAGCGACTCTATATCTTCAGGGTCATATTTTAATTGATCTTTCATTGCGTCTTTCAGAATTGTACGAAAATTAATACGCTCAGCCAAATAGCTATGCCTTCGAACACTTTTAATTTACTGTTCAAATCCTTGAGAATATAAAATAGCCTCGACTTGACAGTCCCTTCGCTCACTTGCATAATTTCACTTATTTCTATTATGCTCAACTCCTGATTAAATCTAAGTTCGAAAGTTTGTCTCTTGATCTCATCAAGTCCCAACAGCGCTTCAGATAACTTGTCCATGAATTGGGTCCTGTCCATTTTTTTCTGTGACTCGGCACCTGATGTAAAATGTTCATCCCTCGCAATTTCCTTATGCGCAACCTTTCTGACCTCAGATTTGGCATATTCATTCTTGCACATGTTGTGGGCCACACTGTATAGCCAGGTTTTAAATGGTCTTGAAGGATCATACAAATGAGGCTTGTTTACAAGCTTCATGAAAAGCTCCTGCGCAAAATCACGCGATTTCTCCTTGTCCTTCCAGAGCATCCGGTGGAAATAGTTGTACATCAGTTTGCCATACCGGTCATATAGCACTTCGAATGCCTTCTGGTCGCGTTTAGCAACCAGCAACATGAGTTCTTCATCGTGCTCTGAGTGATAAGGATGTTTACCCTTTGCCATCAATCCAGATGTTTTTTAATGGCATTGTCGAGCCCAAATCGCTGACTGAGATCTCGTATTTGCTGATCAGCCTTAGCGGCTTCACCTCCTCTTGATTGGTTGTTATAATAAGTTCTGAGTTGTATAAGCGGCAAGAGATAATTGCGATTAATCTGGTCAGAAGTATTCATCTTCGTCTTGGCAAAGAGAAATTCCCAGTTATAAGCCAAAGACTCCATGTTTCTCAATGGCGAAAAACTGTGTTTCATAGCGAGGCCTGTACAATAGAGCTCATTGCTGTATTTTTTTAAAATAGAAGGAGCCACCGTCAGTGAGACATACACTGGTTTTGATTTACCGGAATTCAGAATTTTGCCTGCATCCAGACCTTTCGGAGTGATGAGCAATTGTTTGGCAACCATTTCACGGTACTTATTGCTCTTCAGCCAATCCAGACAAATGATCATTACATCCGTTCTGTAGCCCTGCAATTGCTGCATAATAATGAGCGGATACGTGTCAACGTTTCCATTGGTAATAAGAATGGAGCTTTGCTCAACGCTATTGAAAACATTGCGGTTGTATTCAATTTCTGCCGCATTGTAAGCCCCTGTACCTGATAGTTTTTCCGAAAAACTCCTCACATCAGCCGCCGGGCCATGTATCATGGCATTGCAAAGCATATCGTCAAACAATTCGGGATTTGTTGAATCAAGATTGTATGCAGCTTTTAGATAACTGAAAGATTCGTCGGTCTTTTCTCCGTTCAGATATGCCGCATAATAATATGCGAACGTGGAAGGCACTGCAGACGCCATTGAATTCAGAATGGCATCCAGTTTTTGCTTTTCTTCCTTATTTAATTCTTTGGAATGTTCCGAATAATTTGAAAATCTGGCCGCTTTGTAATAATTCAGCCATGCATTGGCGTCAGATGGATTGTCTTCGGTAGCTCGCTTCCATAAAGTTTCAAGTGAATTGTATGCCTCGGGCTTCAATTCAAAAAACTCTGGAGCCCTTACCTGGTCCATAACAACAGTAGTTTCTTGAGCCGGTGACTGAGCAAATGCCAAAAAACCCGATAGACATATAAATACCGGCAATAAGAACAGGATATATTTATTCAAACTATTCATTCTTTTGGGAAATCTATGGTCTGTACCTTATTGTTTGATTCAGGTTCAAACTTACCGAAAATATTTTCCGCTAACTTCTAAAACCCAGAGCGGAACGAAACTCCTGGACCATCATGGCAGTTGCTCCCCAAAGGATCAACCCGTTAACTTCGAAACACCTGACACTCATTTTCTTCTGGTAAAGCGGAACGAACACTTCTTTCTGTGCTACAATTCCTTCCTGCAGAAATTCGAACACGGGATATTCAATAATCCTGTCGACTTCCGCCTGATTGGTTGTAAAAACAGGGTTTTCATGAAGCTGACCGATAAATGGCTGTACAATAAAATTCGAGGGTGGTATGTAAATTTCGCTGAGGCGGCATTCAATTTTGATTGAAGCGGCATGAACGCCAATTTCCTCTTCAGTTTCCCGCAAAGCAGCTCCAATGGTTGTTTCACCTGTTTCGATTTTCCCTCCCGGAAAACTGAGCTGACCGCTGTGCACACCAATGCCGGTTGGTCTTTGAATAAATGCCGTATACCATTCGCTATTTCTCAGATAAATTGGAAAAAGAACGGCGCTTTCCTTAGGCGCCGGTGAGATTTGTCTGGCTTCTCCCGGCGATGGCCGCTTGTAACCAAGCAATTCATTTTCGCCGGTACTTAAAGATCCTTCGGTGATTCTCTCGCGTATTTGAAGAAGAAGATCCACTATTCGCAAGGACTTGAAGGATCGAATGCATAGCAGCCCTTCCACAGTTGTGTTCCCCAACTCATGCCGTCTAAATCCTCGGTGAGTGGATTTGCGGAAGCCTGATTGCCCGACATGACCAATCCTCCGCTACTGATATGGAAATTCAGATTCACGGGATCGCACAGGAACGGAGCCTGATTGTTGCTCATATTGAAAAACTGAGCTCCATCATCTTCCACATCTTGGTCCGTGTCCACAAGACAATAACGAAAAACGAAGCCAGATGGAATATCGTCGTCAATATCCAGTGCAAACTCATTAAAATCAGATAAAAAAGCGTTGTTGCCGAACATGATGCAGTTGTTGAACTGGCAATTGATTAACTCGCGGAGAACAATATTTTGATTGACATCTTCATAGTAGTTGTTGAGTACAAAAGCAGGACTGGTGCGGCTGTTGTCGCTCCAGTAGTTTGCAAATGTGCAATTGTCCATCACATACTTACCACCTAGTCCGAAATAGGCACAACTTTGCCCACAATTGCCTACCAGCAGATTTTTTCCCCGAATGCTTCCACCCTGCCCTAAAATACCGATTCCAGCCATGTTCAGTATTCTGGTATTGCGGATATCCACTGAAAAGTTAAGGCTACTATAGCTAACACCTGTAGTGTCGACTTGTATACCGACATTGCCATTCTTAAGCACCGCATACTCGATTGTAGAACCGGGACTTTCGTAGATCCAAATTCCACCGCGTATAATGCTGGCTATGCTGGAACCAACACCTGTTTCAATGGGGCAATCCAGCTGAATTCCCCATTGGCCGGGTACATTATCATATGCAGGTTCCAGCCGGTCTCCCTGGAACACCACTTCAGCGCCAAGATCCCCGTCGATAATCAAACTGCCCTTGTAAACATGAATACCAGATTTGCCATGACAGTATACCTGGGTGCCGGGATTGATCTGAAGCGTAGCAAGCGAATCCACTGCGATAATACCGTATATCACATGGGGCTTGTCATTGTTCCATATTTCAGTTGTTCCTGTCGGAATGATGTATGAAAATGGGTCGCCACAGGAATTGAGACCGCCATGGAAATAAGCATCTTGGCCCCAGGCCTGTAAAACCACATACTGGGTATTGCCGTTGGTCAGAAAGCGGATGCGATCTTCCACGATGAATGGTAAGGCCTGATCGCCGGGATCAATTGTTACTTCAACAAAAATGAAAATACTGTCATTGGGAAGGATTTCAATTTCTGACTGCACAGGGCCGTCCAGCCCATCTATATTGATGCGATACTGCGAATTGCTTGCGGTTTCCAACGCTATTTCCGAGATCCGAATGGCTTCATTGTGTGTGTTGCGCACTTTGAGATATTGCGTTGTGCTGCCAATTGTAGAAAAAACAGTATCGAAGAAAATGGTGTCGCGTGAAAATTCAAGTTTTGCTGAGCTATCGGTTATGAAATTCTCCTTTCGACACTGAACGAGAGTAAAAAGCAAAAAGACAAAACCGGAAAACAAAAAGACAGACTTAATCCTCAATTTCATAGGTGCAAAGATGGGGAAAAGTGAATTTAAAAGTCGGATTATCAAAATTGGCCTAAGTCGGATCATGCTTTGAAAACGCAGGGAGAAGCGACAAAACACGTTTTCTGATAGATTATTGTTTGGCTGTATATATGAACTTTTATACAGTGTTCAAAAAAACAGCAATTTTGCCTTCAAAATTTGAACCTTTCGAATGCAACTTGCGTAAACACGTTTTGATTCGTAACCACCCTTATGAAAATCAAATTAAAACTTTCGATTCTTTGCCTTTCAGTCATTTCGATATTGATGTGTCTGTCGTCATGTACTGAAAAGACGAAGCAGCCTTCGCAGCCTCCTGTTGCCGATACCACAGGAATCAGTTCGTCAGGTACAATGCGTTTTGAAGGTGTATTGGTTTCAGTTCCTTCGCCTGCTCAAGTCGCTTCCCTTATTCAGAAGCAAAAAATTGCATTCAACGACAAGCACCTCAATAGCATTCAGAATCGGTCCAAGTACCTGAATCAGACTAAAAAAGCTCTTAATCTTGGCGTTTACGGTACCGATCTCGCTTATCTATCGAATTACGAGATGGGGCAGATCATCAATGACTACTTCGATGTAATTGCAAGTTTGTCTTCAGATTTGGGAATCCTTGACAATATTGATAAAAAGCTTGTAACCAGATTAGGCAATAATCTGGATAACCGCGATTCGATTCTTGTTTTGAATGGTGAGTTGTACCTCGCGGGTGATCACTACCTCAAGGCGAATAACAAGCCTCAAATCAGCAGCATGATACTAATTGGCGGCTGGATAGAATCAATTTTCATCACATGCTCTGAAGCACCAGCTAATCAGGAATTGAGAAACAGATTAGCGGAACAGAAATATGCAGCTCAAAATATGAGTATGCTGGTGGAAAAAATGGACGACCCGGTTTTTAGCCCGCTTAAGTCAGATCTTATTACATTGTGCAATCAGCTGCAGAGCCTTGAGAGTAACTATGAATACAAGCAGCCGATTACCGATAAAAGAGAAAAAATAACTTATCTCAGAAGTCAATCATCAGTGATGATGACGGATGAGCAGTTGGCTCAGATACTGGAGCAGATTCAAAAGATTCGCAACTTTATAATTGAATGATCATGAGTCAATGTAAGAATACTTTAGTGTTTGCTGCGGCAATGTTTTTTGGCGTTTTGTCTTATGCACAATGTGATGAAATTGCCAACCGGTGCCAGGAGCATATTCGAGAGAATTATATTACCGATGGTCAAACATATCGTGTTTTGCTATCCGGTGATGAGGCTACTGAGTTTCAGACAACATTCTACAAGGGCAATACTTATAGAATTGCGGCCTGTAGCGGTGCGTCTGAAAACAATCTGATATTCAGGTTGGTTGATCAGGATCGAAATGTGCTTTTCAGCAATTCAGATCACGCTACGACTGAATACTGGGACTTTTTCACAGATAGTACTATGTCTGTGATGGTTGAAGCCCAGCTTGATAAAAACAAAACTGATTCAGGCTGTGCTGTCATTGTAATCGGCTTTAAAAAATAAACCGGAAGCTTTACCGGTTAGGATTGTTTGTATTTCTGAAATGCCACGTTCTACACACATAGAAAAACTATGAGTGCAGGAATATTACGTGCTTTAATGCAATTGTTTGCGATAATCTCCGGTTCGGCGAGTAATTCCGGACAGGAGATCGTTGCCGTTTTTTTACGTCAGCAACTCAATAAAGAGATGGTGAGCAAATATCTTTTGCTCTATGCTGAATTTGCTGAAAAATTCCACAAAGGAAAAAGTACTGAGAAACGCACTTCTATGGCTTCCGTGAAGGTATTGCGTATCTGTGATCAGATCAATGAAGAGCTTCAGCAAAAAGAAAAGTTCTTCGTGGTTGTGAGATTGCTGGAGTTTTTAAGAGAATTCAGTAATCGCGGCGAACAGGAAATTGAATTCATTCAGACTGTATCTGATGCATTCAACATTGAACCTGAAATTTTCAACCTGGTCAGAAAGCTTGTTGATTGTGATGAAAATAACCTTCCGGATGATTCGGCTTTTCTTGTTGCATCCATGGAGCGCTCATATCTCCGGGGTGATCAGCGTTTCCGTTATATAGACAATCTTAAAGGTCTTTTTATTTTTCTCAGACTTGTAGATGAAAATTTATTCTTCGTGAGATACTTCGGACCGGATGAGGTTTACCTGAACAGTCAGAATATTATTCCGGGCCGCACATATGTCTTTGGTCAGGGAGCGAGCATACGGGGAAGTAAGATAAACCCTTTGTTTTACAGCGACATCCTGCATTCATTTCTTGACAAAAGCGACCGGCAGCACATCGTTTACAGAGCTGAGAACGTATCTTATTATTTTCCCGGTACAAGCAAGCAGGCGCTGCATCAATTCAATCTGGTAGAAGAAAGCGGAAATCTTGTAGGTATCATGGGTGGCAGTGGTGCAGGAAAAAGTACATGCCTGAATCTGCTCAATGGCAATTACACACCTACTTATGGTAAAATCAATATCAACGGAATTGATATTCACCATGAAAAAGATAAAATTGAAGGGGTTCTCGGATATGTAGCCCAGGACGATTTGCTGATTGAAGAACTCAGTGTCTTTCAAAATCTTTATTACAACGCCCGCCTCTGTTTTTCGGATAAAACGGATGATGAAATTGTGCTTGCTGTGAACAAGACACTCCAATCCATTGGACTCTATGAGTGCAAAGACTTGCGTGTTGGAAGTGTGCTAGATAAAACAATTAGCGGAGGTCAGCGAAAAAGACTCAATATCGCACTGGAACTTATCAGAGAACCATCAGTTCTTTTTGTAGATGAACCGACAAGTGGTTTGTCCAGTCGAGATTCCGAAAACATCATGGACCTGCTAAAAGAACTTACGCTTCGTGGCAAGCTCATTTTTGTTGTGATCCATCAACCCAGCAGTGACATATTCAAAATGCTGGATAAACTCTTCATACTGGACAACGGCGGATTTCCTATGTATTACGGAAATCCCGTTGAGAGCATTATCTACTTTAAACGACTAGCCAATCATGTGAATCTGACAGAAAGCGAGTGCCCTCATTGTGGTAACGTTAACCCTGAACAGATATTCAATATCATTGAAGCGAAGGTTGTAGATGAATATGGCAATGAAACAGAACACCGAAAAATTGCACCCAAAGAATGGAATAACTTCTTCAATGTAATCATCGGAAATCACCTGGCGAACAAAGAAAAAACACTGGAAACACCCAAAAGCGCTTTCAGTTTACCCGGCGCTTTTCAACAATTCAAGGTCTTCGTTGTGCGCGATGTTCTCAGTAAGTTTTCGAATAAGCAGTATATGCTGATCAATTTTCTGGAAGCTCCGGTTCTGGCATTGGTTCTTTCTTTGTTCATCAAATATTTTCCAACGAACCGCGGTGGTGAACAGATTTACACCTTCAGAGAAAATCTTAACTTCCCGCAGTACCTATTCATTTCGGTGGTAGTCGCAATTTTCCTTGGTCTGACTGTCAGTGCGGAAGAAATCATCAAAGACGAAAAAATTCTGAAACGTGAGCGCTATCTCAATCTGAACAAGTACAGCTATTTACTTTCAAAGATTGGTATCATGTTTTTTATTTCAATGATACAGACACTCACTTTCGTGGTTATCGGCAACACGATCCTGGAAGTCAAAGGCATGTTTCTGCCTTTCTGGCTCGCACTATTTTCAACCAGTTGTTTTGCCAATGTGCTTGGATTAAATATTTCTGCAAGTTTCAACAGTGCAAAAGTTATATATATCATTATACCTATACTTATCATCCCGCAATTGTTGTTTAGCGGAATAATCGTGAGATTCGACCGGCTTTATCCCGGTATTTCAAGCCAGAGCCGTGTGCCATGGATTGGAAACATCATGGTTTCGCGATGGGCCTACGAAGCAATGGCTGTTTACCAGTTCAAGAACAATGAGTTCGAAAAAGAATTCTTTAGTTTTGATAGTGACCGAAAATACTACAGCTGGAAGAAGGATTTTTGGGTGAAAGAATTGAAGACGAAGAGTCAGGACTGCCGGAAAATGCTTCACGAAAGCGTGCCCGGAAAACAACTCGAATACAATATCAACGTGCTTTACAACGAGTTGAGAAAGGAAAAACAGCGTATACCTAACCTTGAAACTCCCAAACTGGAAATGCTCAACATCAAGATGATCAATGATGACTTACTAAATCAAGTTGATGTACTGCTCGTTGAATTAGATAAATATTATATCGATTGTTATAACACGGTGAATGAGCTCAAAGAGAAAAAGATCGCTCTTTTGACTGCCACACCTGATCTGCGTGAACAATACCTTAAGAAACAGGACGAATACTTCAATGAAAGTCTGGAGGATTTCACCACAAATAAAAATGACCTGAAAAAAATTGTGGAATACGAGCAGCAACTGGTGCAAAAACACAATCCTATTTTTCTTGAACCCATGGGAGGATTCTTTGACGCCCAGTTTTATGCACCTTCAAAGAAACTTTTCGGAAAACGAATTACAACGATATCAGCCAACCTGCTGGTGATTTGGGGAATGACCATCATTCTGGCTTTCGTATTGTTCAACGACGGATTCAGGAAAATGATGAATTATGGAAACCAATTGTTCTCTAGCCCGAAAGCTTTATTCAGCAGAATATCAAAGAAAGCACAATAGACGAGAAGCCTCTGAATACTGCGAATTATGAGAATCAGCTCAATCCTTCAACTTCAATCATCTTGAATGGAATGCTGATGATTGCCTCATAGTCTTCACCAGCCTCGAGCATGTCTTCATCATCCTGCTCGTAATACCACAGCACGGCTACTTTACCGCTTATAGATTCAAGTCTTTTAAAGAAATCGAGTAAACACTTGCTTGAACTCGTGTTAAAATATTCCAGTTGCACATGGATGGTTGTCTCACCCGCAGGACTCTTTGAATAAAGATCAACCCAATCGTTGAGAGGTTTATAAAAATCAAGTGAATTTTCAGGAATGGATCTTCCTTTCAATTCCAGATGACCGTCTGGACGGAAATGCACATGAGGTGTTTTCTGGGTAGGTGTTAGTTTAATTTCTTCCATGACAATACGTTTAGCAATCTTTCAATCAGGCTTGCAATATCGTAAAATCCAACTTTGTAATTCGCTTGACCTAGGTTCAAGTATTAACAATATCAGTGTTCGTATCTTTGCTCAGGTTTTGTAAAGCCTGCAATTCATGAGTTTATTGCCTAAAAATGATTGGTTTATTAATTGGTTTGATTCACCATATTATCATCTTTTGTACAAGAACCGGGATGCACATGAAGCAGACACTTTTCTGGACATTCTGCTGAAAACAATCCGAATAGAAAAGGATACAGAAATACTTGATCTTGCATGCGGCAAGGGCCGTCATGCCATCTCGCTCAGGTCAAAAGGATATCAGGTTATGGGAATAGACCTTTCCAGGGAAAGTATCGCTGAAGCTAAGAATCATGAAGATGAAGGACTGAATTTTGAGGTTGCCGACATGAGAGAATTCAATTTGGGTCGTCAATTCGGTTGCATCCTCAACCTGTTCACCAGTTTTGGTTATTTCGATAACCTGACGGAAAACCAACTTGTCATTCAAAGGGTAAAAGAACACCTTCGGCCTCAAGGAACTTTTGTTCTGGATTACTTCAATTCGGAGTGCGTGAAAAAAAACCTGCCTTTTCAAACTGAATTCGATAGATCTGGAGTGCATTATTCAATCAATAAATACGCTGAATGTGGATTCGTTATCAAAGAAATTCACATAACAGACGGACATTATAAAACTTCATTTGCGGAGCGCGTGCAGTTGTTATCGAAAGACATGATTTGCGACATGCTCAGCAATGCGGGTTTTCATGTTAAGTCAGTTTTTGGGGATTACCAACTTTCGCCTTTCGAAGAACATGTTTCGGAACGCATGATTATAATTGCACAAAATTGATGGAACACCCCCCCTACTATTATGCAATAGTCCTCTTTCTGGCCTCTTTATCCGGGGGATTGATCTATCTCATTACCCACAAACAGACCAGCAAGGGTATAAAAATCATGCTGGCCTTCAGCGCAGCTTACCTTCTTGGGCTTACCCTACTCCACCTTTTTCCTGAATTATTTGCATCTGAAATTCCTCATGTCGGTTGGTATGTGCTGGGTGGCTTCATGCTACAGGTGGTGCTCGATTTCTTTTCGCATGGCGTAGAACACGGTCACGCTCACACGAACAAACATCATCATCACGGCACAAAGTTTCTTTTTTCTGTGATGGCTTCTCTCTGGATTCATGCTTTCATTGAAGGTATGCCATTTGGCGGTGTAATGCCGGATCATGCGCACCATCACGGTCACGCCCATGTCCATGTACACGATCACCGCAATTCGCTTCTCATTGGTATTTCCCTGCACAAGGTTACAGAAGCGCTCGTGCTCACTGCCTTGCTTTCAAGCACAGGAATGAACAGGTTTCGTGTGATTTTCTGGATGGTTCTTTTTGCCTGTATCGCCCCATTAGGAGCTTTCATACATTACATCATCGGTGAACAGGGGCTCGCAGATTTGAGCACCTTGACACCAAAAGTCACCGGGGTACTCATCGGAATTTTACTTCATGTATCGACCATAATCCTATTCGAAAGTGAAGAAGGTCACAAATTCAACTGGGTTAAATTCGCGGCCATTATACTAGGTATTGCAGCTTCCGCAGCTTTTATCTGATGATAACAACCTGTTCGCTTTTTCCTTCACCGGAAAGCTTGCGTAGCGTGTATACGCCATTGGCAAAGTAAGAAACATCAATACCCAGTTTACGTCTGGTCGGAATAATACTGAGAAGCAATTTACCTGTAGCATCATAAAAACCCCATTCCGTATGCAGATCTGAATCTTTTGCGAATTCCAATTGTAACGCTGCTGATGCCGGATTAGGATAAAGTGTCACATCGTTATCCGCTTCTGACTCATCTATACTCACAGGAAAATTCCCGATCATAGGTAACTCTAAAAAACTCGTGCTATCCGCATTTGGTTGAAGAATCACAATATTGCTGGCAACAACCGGATTGACAAGTGTATCACCATTTCCGTTGGGATACATTTCACCACCTGTATTCATATTGCGGTTGTACAGAGGATAATTGCTGCCGGTAATGTCTAGCCTTATCCGATGTCCTGCCTTGAATGTAAGCGCAGTATGAGGGAGCGTAATGTCGGCAAAATAAGCATCACCAGGAATAAGCATCGTTTCAGCTTCCAATGTAAAGCCATTTAAAAAGCGCAACCGATAGATACCACAGTTCACAAGCATGCTTCTGCCATCGGGATACACATCACACAATCTGACAGCAACATCAGTATCAATCACATCTGTTTTGATACCCAATCTGACTTTGATGGCACCGACCACGTCGGCATCTGCAGGCAATTCAGCAGTAGTGAATACCAAAATATCATCACGGCTTTCAACCAAATCGCTTTGATCATAAGGTCCCTGATCAAGATCGATGCGCAGCGTCGGGCCACCGATGGTCGGAGAAGGATCTGTCGGATCATATTGAAAAGCCAACTCGGCAGGCTCTGATGGCAAATCCGTGCTCATCGAAAAATCCGGTTGCAGATATAGTGTATTCAATTGTGTTTCGACCGGAAACTCAGGTGCACTTCTCCATTCATCATCTCCCATTTGGAAATATTGCACAGCGGGGGTTTCATTCCAGCCATTGTCAATATCCTTGAGGTGATAATCGAAGAATGCGAAAGCCAGACTATCACTCCAGCCTTCTGCCGTTACGTATTCGAGTTCTCCCTGTATGTTTGAACCAATGATGGCCGTGCCGCTGCCACCATGTACCCATGGCCCCATCAGCAGCTTGTGTTGTGCCTGCACATCAGTTGCCGACATGGTTTGAAGTTCAGCAAATGACCTGATCATCACATCAATGTTGTGATCATACCATCCGCCGATCATGAAAGTAGGGATGGTAATCTCTTCAGGATAATGATTGGCATTTTCAGTGAAACTCCAGAGCAGGTTGTAGTATGGATTGGCATATATCAGCGGTGACGTGCCGAAACCAAGGCCATCAGTCTGTTCAAGATATTCGGTTCTGGCTGCGCCATTGTGATAATACTCGCTGTATTCGTAAAGCGGAGATGCAACCTGCGGCACCATACAAACAAGATGCGGCGGTTGCTCCCTGGCCGTCTGGTATTGAATCCGGCCCAAAGCCGAAGGGCCCCATGTGCCGATTTTCCCATCACTCCACTCCTGCCCTGCTATCCACTCTACCACATCATAACCATCTTCCCCTCTGGTTGGAGAGCCGGTATATGCAGCATCAGCAGAACCAAAAAAACCACGCCAGTCAACTATAACCATGGCATAATCCATTTCATCCTGATTAAAAAAAATCCCCATGGGGAGCCCAACAAAATGATAGAGATCCTTCCAATAAGGTGTTTGAACCAGTATGGTTGGTCCCGACTCCCAGTCAGGGGGCAGATATATATCGCCGGCCAAAAATTGACCATCAGACATGGGTATTTCAACTTCTGTCCAGTCGAGCTGAGCATTCAATCTGCAAGCTGATAAAGCAACAATAACAAAAAACAATAAACGGCGCATGACTATTCAGACAAACCAATCTGTTTGAGGTTTATCCGACAACGAATATATACTCAATTTTAGTCGCCTTCATTGCGATTTCTAAATCTTGAGTGCCGACATACCGCCATCAACATGCAGAATTTGTCCAGTCATCCACCTCGAGTTATCTGTAAGAAGAAATTGGGCCATGTTGGCCAGATCCACCGGCTTGCCGATTGATTTTAATGGATGACGTTGAGCTGATGCCGCCTGTTTTTCCGGAGTGTTGATAAGCCTATCGGCCATTGGAGTTTCTGTTAAGGAAGGTGCTATACAGTTGAACCTGATCGATGGCGCAAATTCCGCGGCCAGTGAACGCACCAGTCCTTCAATCGCGCCTTTACTCATGGCCACCGAGGCATGAAATGGCATACCCTGCTGCACAGCAACCGTGCTAAACATGACCACTGAACTACTCTCAGATTTTTTGAGAGCAGGCAAGAAATGTTGTATACTCTTCACTGCACCAAACACATTTACCTGAAAATCGTGATCAATATCTTCCCTTTTGAGCGATCTGAAAGGCTTCAGCTGAATGGTTCCCGGGAAATAGATCAACCCGTCGAGCGGCGCATCGATGACAGGAAGTTCGTCTCGTGTTATATCGAGTGTAAAATGATCGCCAGGAAAATCAGCAATTTCACTTCTGGAAATTGAATACAAGTGATGACCTTCAGCGTGTAATTTGACTGCCAGATTTTTGGCTATCGCAGAAGAAGAACCTATGAGGAGAAATGATTTCATGTATCGAAAACACTTCACCCAAAATTAAGTTTTAGATGCTGTTCACAATTTTGCTCACCTGCTTGATATCGTTCTTCAGAAATCCCTTGGTATCGTACTTTTTGGCTTCGTTCAGCAAGGTAATGGCCTCTCTTTTCTTCCGTTTATTGGCAGAGATAACTGCCAGGTTGAGATAAGCTGCAGCTTTGTCATGATCCAATCTGAGTCCATATTGCAATGCCTGCTTGAAGTTTTTTTCACTTTGTGACAAGCTTTTGTTTTGAATTTCCGATGAACCAACGAGAAAATAATAATACCCTTTCTGACTTTTCCAAAGGTGATCCGGATTGATTTTGTCCAGCCATTGTTTGGCCTGATCCATTTTCTGCTGGCGCATTTTGAAAAAAACCATTATCAGACGCATACTGCGCATAACCACAAGCACGAGCAACGCAGTAACAAGTACCATGAATATACCCCAGCCCCAGTGGCCTGTGGCAAACAGGTAGACCGTATAAACAAGAGAAGCAAGAGCAACTACTCCTTTGATGATGCGTGTATCAATCGATTTCATCTTTTTTTAATTGGGCTGCAAAGCTACGCTCAAAAATTCGGTTGTTGTGAAGGCGTTCTGAAGTCAAAAAAAGGCTTAGGTTTGCAGTCCAATTTTTCAGCAAGGGTCATGGCCAAAAAGCTCACCAACGTCAATATCTTCAAATTCAGGGTGATCGTAGATACAGAGGCGGACGTATTTCGTGATATCGAAATTGAAACAGACGCCACATTTGAAGAATTACACCGTTCTATTCTCGATGCATTCGACTTCGAGGAGGGCGAAATGGCCAGTTTTTACATGAGCAATGAAACATGGGAAAAAGGGCTGGAAATTCCTCTTATGGAAATGGGTTCTGATGCCCGGCTCAGCATGAAGTCAACCAAACTGAGTGATCTTCTTAGCAAACCTTCCGACAAAGTTTTGTATGTGTACGATTTCATGCGGATGTGGATTTTTTACGTCGAGCTGATGGAGGTTAAAAAGGATAAGCCAAGCACCATCTACCCAAGAGTTGCTCTGGTATATGGTGACCCTCCGGCGCAAGACTCAAAGGAAATGGATTTGTTCGGTACCGAATTTTCTCAGGAAGAATTTACGGAAATTCATGGCGGTGGCGGCGGAGATGAAGGTGAAGAAGGAGAAGATGAAATGTTTGATGCGGACAATGAGTTTTTCGATGAGGACGAATTTAATGGTTCTTACACTGACAGAGAAGATATTTAAACCAGATAATATCTCAATGCACCCGACACAGATGAAAGAAATTAGCCAAATGAAAAAGACATTGTTTTTTTTAATCTCGCTGATTGTTTTTTCATCGTGTAAAACCGATAACAGGCAGATAACTGCGGATATGATCCATTTTCCTGATGAAGCAGGTCAGGCCGGTGATGATGTGCCGGTTATTGTTTTCGATTCGCTCTCAGCCAATTTTGGAACGATGGCAATAGGCGAAAAATTCACGCACTCCTTTAAATTCAAAAATGAAGGCAAGGCGCCACTGATTATTTCACAGGTCAATCCCAGCTGCGGTTGCACGGTTCCAAAGAACTGGCCACATGAGCCGCTGGCACCGGGAGAAAGTGGCGAAATAGTAGTTGAATTCAACAGCAAAGGCTCACCCGGTAAGATTGACAAGAATATTTCTGTGCTTACAAACTGTGTTCCCAAAGTGATAGAGTTGAAAATCGCCGGGATGGTATCGGGAGTTGAAACACAGGTTGAAAGCAAGAAACCGATAGAAATGGAATTCGAAACACGTTAAATTCAATATAACAATCAATATGACAAGTTTATTACTACAGGCAGCACCTCAGGGTGGAAGTTCGATGGGTTCTCTGATCTTTATCGTAGGTTTTTTTGCCATTTTCTACTTTTTCATGATCAGACCTCAGATGAAAAGAGCAAAAGAACAATGCAAGTTTCAGGAGGCGATCAAGGTTGGCGACAGAGTCGTAGCCATGGGTGGCATTCACGGTGAAGTGATCGAAATTGAAGACCGCACCGCTGTGATCAAACTCGATCAGGGCCGCATGCGCGTTGAAAAGGCCGGAATAACAGCTGAGCCTTCGGCTCCCGACGCAGCAAAATAACCTGCGGAAAAGTTGCACATCCATTTCATATTTTTGTAGCAAACAGAACACAATGAAAAAGATCATTTATTTTGCTTTTACAGCCATGTTGATGGGCGGTTGTGACCACTCACACGATAACAAAACAGCCAAAGAAAACGGGGCTTCTGCTCAGGAGTTTTATGGTGAAAAGTTTGACCTCGCCACGACATCCATACCTGTAGGTTCATTGCAGGCAAGTCTGGAGGGAAAGGACTCAGCAGATGTGGTTATAGAGGGTGTCATTGATCAGACCTGCCCCAACGCAGGATGCTGGCTCAGTCTGAAAAAGGACGACGGAACAGTACAAAGAATCACCACAGACCATGTGTTTTTTGTACCGCTGGAAGGCTGCGCAGGCTTGAAAGCAAAAGCAAAAGGAAAAGCGTATTATGATGAGATTTCTGTTGAAGATCAACAGCACTATGCCAGAGAAGAGGGTAAGTCTGAAGAAGAAATTGCTGCCATAACTGAAACCAAAAAGATCCTTTCTTTTCTCGCTACCGGGGTTATGATTGAAGGTTATGTAGAACCGGAAGGCGGCGCCAAATCAGGTTCCTGCAACCACGATCACGGTGACGGTAGTCATGACCATGATCACGATCATGAACATTCTGAAGGCGAAAAACACTAATTCATAATTCAAATAACCCGGATGAATTTCCGGGTTCTTTTTTTCAACGTGGACAAATACAGAATTCTTCTGGTTGAGGATGAGGAAAGCCTTGGCACTGCGCTTGCGATGAACCTGTCGCTGGAAGATTACCATGTCGTGCACGTCAAAGATGGTATGTCGGCATTGGAAAAATTCCGAACCCAGGCATTCGATCTGGCCATTCTGGATGTGATGTTGCCTCTGGTTGACGGTTTTGCGGTTTGTCAAACCATCCGGCTTGAGGGAAATACCACACCCATTCTTTTTCTTTCCGCAAAAGGCACAGGAAAAGACCGCATAGAAGGATTGCGTATCGGAGGAGACGATTATCTGGTCAAGCCATTTGATCTCGAAGAGTTGATTTTGCGTGTGAGTAAGCTTATCCGAAGAAAGGAACAGGCACAATCCACGCTTGCAGATCTTACCTCCTATTCTTTTGGTCCGAACATGGTCAATTTTCTCAATTTCACTATTCGTGATCACAACCGCGATGAACATGTTATTTCCAGGAAGGAAATCATGCTTCTCAAACTCCTAATTCAAAGGAAGAATGAGGTGGTAAGCCGCGAAGAAATTCTTGAAAAAATCTGGGGTTATGATGTATTCCCCAGCACCAGAACCATCGACAATTACATTCTTTCGTTCAGAAGATACTTCGAGGCGGATAGCAGAAATCCGGTATATTTCCACTCTGTTAGAGGTGTTGGCTACAGATTCACCGACAGTCTTTAAGGTTTGTTGATTCATGAAAGAGGTTTTTGGAAGTAACTTTTAACAAATCCGGGTATCCAAATGGTATAATTCAGCAATAACAGCGTGATTTGCAGCGAGAATTACACCGATCTAACGCGCTAATATTCAGTTGCTTGAATAACAAAACTTAACTTTCTCTTAAAATAGGTTCAAAAAAGTGGCAACCATGAAAAGTACCGTTCGTCTTATTTACGGTTGCGCAGTTATTCCAGAACTGCGTTGGTTTCAAAATTTTCCTTGCAGGTTTACAGAAAGGGGTTCGACGTGAATCCCTTTTTTGTTATGCCATCATTTGGGTAAAAAAAAGGATCAGGATCAAAAGTTGTGGACTTGGAAAAAATCACGCATAAATTTTTGTAAGTCTGAAGAGGAAAAATTCTGTGTTGGTTACACCCCTAAACTGAGATCTGAA
>JBEIHH010000055.1:0-20747 GCA_040381475.1 Crocinitomicaceae bacterium
ATACATCATGGACAATTCGAAAGCAATGAATAAATCCAATAAAACATATTTTAATCGATCAAGCATTTACAGTTGTTTTATGTGCATAATCCTCTTTTTTTTAAGCGGATGCAAATCGGAAATGCCGGATAGATGCGATGAAAATTGGATGAGTCACATATATGTTAAGGAGTCTGGCACTGAAACCCCAATTGAAGGAGCTAGCGTATATATGGTCTTGACAGGTCATATGTATAGTTACGCGTATGTTCACGACGAAACCACAGATGTGAATGGATATGCCGAATGGCCTTGTGCTTTAGAATATGATAATTTGAGTATTTGCGCAGGTGATGCCTATTGGGAAGAATGTGGTGGATCAGGTTGGGGGCATGGTCATCCAGATATTAAAAGAAACGTGTTTTACTTGACTGCGAAGTGTATTATTAGGGTGCACATTCCCCTGGTCTACCAATCGACAGGAGACGAATTTGGCCTTGTAGGAATTTATTTTAGCACAGGAGGATCCGTTCCTGACGTTTATAATGGATTTACCGAGTACGGACCATTCATGAATGTGGTTGGCAAAGGTGGTCAGGAAAATCAACTTGTCGTAACCCACTACAATATGAGCGGCGAGTATACCGGACAGCAGGAAAGGTATTGCTTTTATGTCGCTCCGCATGACACCATAGATTTTTATATACCGGAACCGTAATATTCCAATTGCGTTTTCCGGTAACGGCTTTATAACAACCTAAACTTTTAACCCTATGTTTAATTCTACTTTGCGGTGGGGATGCCGCCTGGCTTTGCTATTCATCCTCTTCTCACAAGCCTTAATTGCTCAATTGAGACCAATTTTTGATCAGCTTGATGCTACCCAAATTACATCTCGATTTTTTTACCCTCAGACATTCCGACAACGCTTAGTTCCGGATCCTTTAACCTACAGCGATGTAATTACAGCATCAGAAAGTGCGTCCTTGTTTTCTGCTTTCGATAGAGCATGCCTTGATTCGACTTTGTACATCGATGATTTTTCGGATTTTCTTCATGACATGAAAGCACAAGCCAGAGCGCTTGAAAGCAGGGCAATATCAATATTGGATATCAGCTATCACGACTTTAAACAAGGAGCTTACGACAATGGTTTGGTTACAATAAGCAATGGTAAAATTTACCATGCACCTGAAGCCACAGAGTCGCCTTTTGTCGAAAAGCGAACCCTTGTATTGTGGGTGGATGCCTCCATCATTCCCGATGAGGAGGTGAGCTTCGTGTTGAATGAAAATTTCTATATCACGAACGATAACACCCTGCCCTTATCTATAGAAATAGACTTTGACGATGGTGAAGGGTTTCGCGAAATACATTTTGGCTTACCTATAACAATCAATTTTGCAAACACCTCTGTCGACAGAACATTTAAACTAAAGGTTACCAAAGCGGGAAACAATGTTCAACACGCTGCCATGAAGTCTAAAGGAAACTTAGAGTTTAAGCCATGTTTGTCAACGACATTTCCATTCCCTGATTTTCCTTTATGGCCATCTACATCTTCAACAAGTCCATGGGAAATTTCTGCGGAACACAATGGGCAAACATTTTATGCCAATGCTTATACGTTGAAGAGCGATGATCAGGTCTTCGACAAGCCCTTCATTTTTGTTGAAGGAATTGACTTTGGTTTGGACGGTGATGGTGAACCCATCTTCGACACATACATCAATGGAAATTTTGGCTGGTGTGAATTTTCAAGTGGATTTACTGACCCAAATCCAAACGATGACATTGAGTATGGTTACGATAATCTGGAATTGATGCCGGATTTGTTGCATGAGTTAAGAGCTTATGGTTATGATATCATTCTGCTTGACTTTAAGGATGGCGCAACAGATATTAGGTTTAACGGTGAGTTGTTGATTAAGCTCATTCAACTCTGTAACGAATACAAAGAAGGTAGCGAATCGCTGGTGGTGGCAGGCGCCAGCATGGGGGGACAGGTTTCCAAATATGCATTGCGCCAGATGGAGATGACAGGGCAGGATCATTGCACCAGACTTTGGATATCCATGGATTCTCCGCATCTCGGCGCGAATATTCCCATTTCAATGCAACATGCCATATATTTTTTGGCCAATATGGGTCACGCCGGGCCGATCATTTTTCGCGATCAATATCTGTTGCGCCCTGCTGCCCGCCAAATGTTGAATGCTCAGGCATTTTTGAATCTTGATTTGAGAAATGAATGGTATGGGATGATGGATGACATGGGATATCCGGAGCAATGCAAAAATATTGTCATTGCGAATGGAAATATAAACGGTGCTGGTATTCCTGTGAACATGCAGCCACATCTGGATTGGGAGTGCAGCCCCTTGAGTCTGGACATCGTAAAATTCTACCTTTACCACCAATCGGGCAACATGTCATATCCAAATGAGGAGGGTAACACGGTCTTGGCACATATGAAAATGCCATCTGGGAATTTCCAGAATCTGGGTAATGATTTTTTATCTATTCCATATCCTGGATTCGTTATTGCTGCAACAATTGATCTGATTGACGTGGAATCATCTGTGGTGTATGCACCTCCCGGAATAACAAATTGGGATTACGCCCCGGGTGGCATGCGCAACAGTATCCAATCATTTGCCAAAGCACTGAATTCACAACTCGAGAGTGTCGATGCCGATTTGTTGTGTGATCTGATTGGTGAAGAAGATTACAATACAAATCATTGTTTTGTTTCAACGTCTAGTGCATTGGGAGTTGACAATTCAAATCCATACGCTGATATCGGAAACTTGATAGAGATAAATCCCAATTCACTTCCTTTTGATGCATACTACGCACCATTAAGCGGTAATGAAGAACATGTTAAGGTGACGACTGAAAACTCGGAGTTTATTCTGTCATATGTCCTTAGTTATGAATATTCCGCACTTGAGGAAGAACTCACGTCGGCTAATAGTAATAATGGCACTTTCAATTATGGTGAACCTAACTTCAGAGAAATCAAAGACATCTGGATCCATGATGGCGGCACTTTGCATTTCAACGCGAATATGCCAACACATTTTTCAGATAACATAGACGACTGGAGTACCGCAGGAAACATGTCTTTCTCCACTGCCTTGTGCTCACCAGCAACCATCCACATTTCCAACAACGGTATTGTCAACATTGGTGATCAATTCAATCCTTCTTATACCGCCGAGGTTCACCTCTACCGCGATTCTAAATTGGTGGTGAATACAGATGGTCTGTTGCGTATCAATGCCGGTAGCAAGCTGGTCATTCATGAAGGTGCTGAACTAACTCTCGAAGATGGTTGTCAGCTAGAAGTCAACAATGGTCGTATTGAAGTCCTCTCCGGTGGTGTGATGAACGTCTTTGGTATTGGTTTAACCAGTAATTCCCTCTTCAGTCAGGATGAAACTGTGCACTCACTCAAGCTCAATGGACATGATGCATGTATTTCGTTTGAAAATGGCAAACTTCAGCTCAGCGACAATGTGACCCTCCAATTTGATACTTCTGTGGATGAAACCGGTTACATTGAAATTCTGCCGGGATCAGAAAATACGTTGCTCACCGATGTTGGTTCTAAAGTAATCTTCAATGGGAAAAATCAGGACGATGTCGTTCTTCGTATTAATGACTACGCGCATTTACAAAATGCAAATTTTGGATTGGGTAGCCTTGAATTCAAAAATTGTAAAATTGACCTCAACAACCATGGCGAGATATGGACTGATCTCCCTGTTAACATTGATCATGCAACCTTTGTTGCCAATGAATTGGATATAACCCATAACGGAAGAATTGTAGTTTGGCACACTAACTGTGTTGTCAAAAACTCGATTTTCACTCAGGTAAAGTTGGGTACACGCTATACAAAACTCGGAGTGGATCAAACTCAATTTTATGGTGCCCATTCAGGCGTTGAAGCCGACAATGGCGCTTACGAAATTCTAGGAAGCGTATTCGATATTGCCTCAGTGCACAGTGTAGCATTGCAATATGCAAGCCTTATTCAGGGTTGTCATTTTGATGGTGGCGTTGAGTCTCAGGTTTTTGATAAAAGCCTTGTGGAACTATCCGTGAAGGGGTGTCTTTTTTCTCATGCAAGTGAATTTGCTGTCGAAAAGAAGGGGGGTAAACTCAGCATCTCCTGCAGCGTGTTTGCTGATGTATATGGTGTCAAGGTTTCGGAAGGAGAATTAAACATGAGCAGTAATGATGGTGCCGGCTACAATGAATTTAACCAAACACAGCAGTGCATTTTTCTGGATAATGCTTCTTCTGTTGATCTTGTGAAAGGGTACAATGATTTTTCAGGGTTTCAATACCATTATATCAAAGGAACAATAAACCTGCCGTGCGGTGAAGGGAATTGTTTTCCTGAGATCAACTCAGCCGGAAATTGTTGGGGATATACGCAGAGTCCCGGAAACCTTGGCATTCCCGATCAACTGGTTCAGCCGGATCCTCAATATTTCGATGTTTCAACAACTATCGTGGAACCATGTGCCGGCTATGAAAACACGAACGCTTGTTCAATTATCTTTTATGATCAAAGCCCTGTATTTCAAGAAAATTGTCCGGATAAAGTGAAGTTGGAGGTGAAGGTCAAAATGGCTTCTGGTGGCAATTCGGGCATGGATGGTTCCGGTCAGGCTGCGAATAGCGCAGGGCTTAGTGCAAATCCAATTTTGAGTACTGTATCATTTCAGGGTATTAGTCTCGACAGCGCATTGGTTTATGCCGCAACCAAAAGCGAGGCTTATGATTCCTTGGGAAATGACGAATTGGCAATAGATCTGCTGCATGAAATTCTGACATCAGGACTTGACTTTTACAATATGGCCGTACGTTCTAAAATGAACTGGGCCAGATATGTGATGAAGTCATGCGTGGAGCGATTGTTTCTTAAAGGTGAACTGAGCGAGCTTAATAATCAAAGCGTATTCGAATTGCCTGTGCAACGCTATGTGGATGTCCTGAATCTTATGACTGATACTGCCCTGACCGATAGTACTTATAGGGATCAGTTTTACCTTGAGCTTGACAAAGGACAGCTCTTCAGAACGATAGGCAATCGTGAAACTGCACTCACAATTTTCGATCATCTTGGCGATTGCCAAATGGATTCTCTTGAACAAACAATTCTTTACAAATGGAGTATGAAGACTCAACATGAATTGGATGTCATCCATCAATATATTGTTCAGCAAGTTCGTGTTGATTCTGAGTTTCCTTCAGGCGATTCAGTATCATCGTCCAATACCTTCAATGTTGTACAGAGTGATTTCTATTTTGGTTTGTGGATCGATTCTCCGCAAAGTATAACATTCGTTGCTTGCGGAAGAAACCCGGTATACCGTGGTTTGTATGAAGAAGAAAAGATGTTTGGCTTATTTCCAAACCCATCGGAAGATTTGGTTCACCTCGTTGGTTTTGAAAAGGACATCAAAGTCGAGGTGCAACTTTGGGATATGCAGGGCAGAAGAGTCAGCAATATAAAATTTAGCCAAGATGACAACGCTGTTTACTGGCCGAATTCCATTTCGTCAGGTACGTATATTCTTCGGATACTCACCGAAGATGGCACAGAAGATCATCTCGTTGTAATCGCGAAATAGTATGTGATTTTAGTGTTTTTTGGTTGATCAAACGGAGGTCGAAACAATCTGCAACGGCGGATATCGGCCTCTGTTTTTTGTTATTAGTTGGTAATTACCGTTCCGAAATATTTAGAGATCTCGGCTATTGTTTTGTCCAGGAGAATTTTTTCTTTTTGCAACGCGTCGATTTTGTCAATGTCGCCATCTGCCTCCTTGAGGTCTTTCATCAACATCTGCCTTACGTATTCCACCCTGCGGAGTTTGAGGCGGAATACACAATCTTTTGCAGCTTTCCGGAGTAGCATTATTTCAGTTTCAGGATAAATCTGATGACGTGTTGTCCACTTTTCGCTCATACTGTGTGCATTTACAAGCATGGTTGAACTTTCGGTGGAAATGGAAGCATCATTATGCTGAGTGAAACTTTGTGATGTAGGAATTTCATCCTTTCCAATGAATTCTACGTATTCTTTGTAAATAGAAGAATAGATTGGATTCTGAAGATGAATTTCATCGTGTTCAATATTCGCTATCAGATATTCAGCTACACTTACTTGATGCGTTTCGTCGTGTCCATCTTCGTTGGGAACTACAATGTCAATTGTCTTTTCACCATAGTTCAGCAACAGCCTGATAAGGTCTTTTTCCTGAAAGTAAAGCGTGAAGATTTGTTCAGATTCACCCGGTATCCCATCTTTGGGCGTTTCTTCAAGAATGGGTAGCTCTTCCGGAACGGTAGGTGTTTTGCTGTTTTTTTTATAATTCGTCAGAATTACTTTATTCAGCGCGGTAAGCAATACCTGTTCCTGAATACTCATTAGCCTGCTACATTCCTGAACGTAGACGCTTCGTGTAATACCATCCGGAATCAACGCAATACTGTCTACAATCCCGCGAATAAGCCCGGCACGTTTTACAGGATCATTGCCCGCATCTTCAATTAGTAGTGAAGTCTTGAACGTGATAAAGTCCTTGGCATTCTGAGAGATGAAATCTTGAATCTCGAGAGAACTGTGCTTTCTGGCAAAACTGTCAGGATCATCTCCATCCGGGAAAAGCAGAACGCGCACATTCATGCCTTCTTTCAGAATCATATCGATGCCACGGAATGACGCTTTTATTCCTGCGCTATCGCCATCATACAAGATGGTAATGTTTTGAGTATACCTGCGGATGAGTCGGATCTGACCCTCCGTGAGACTCGTTCCGCTGCTGGAAACTACATTTTCAACCCCGGCCTGGGCCATGCTGATCACATCAGTATATCCTTCTACGAGATAACAAACATCATTTTTAACGATGCTGCCTTTGGCCAGGTGTAAACCATAAAGAACATTGCTCTTTACATAGAGCTCACTTTCCGGGGAATTGAAATACTTGGCTATTTCTTTTTCGGCCTTCAGCGTTCTTCCTCCGAATGCAATCACTTTTCCACTGATATTGTGGATAGGAAACATGACCCTGCCACGGAAGAAGTCGTAGTAAGCACCGTCACGCTCACGGGTGAGTCCTGTCTTCATCAGGTACTCTGCTTTATACTGTGCTTCCAGCGCGGCCTTGGTCATGGCATCCCATTTATCAGGACAATAACCAAGCTGGAATTTTTGAATAATGTCTTCTCTGAAACCGCGTTCAACGAAATAAGAAAGTCCAATTGCTCTTCCTTCATCGGTTTCGTGTAACTGTTGCTGGAAAAATTTGGCGGCAAATTCTGTTACAACGCTGAGCTGTTCCCTTTCGCTTCTCTCTTGAAGCTGCTCTTCTGACGTAACATCTTCTTCAATTTCAATCTGATATTTTGCTGCAAGCCAGCGCAAGGCTTCCGGATAAGAAAGCTTTTCATGCTGCATAAGAAAATCAACCACATTGCCACCCTTCCCTGATGAAAAGTCTTTGTAGATACCTTTCGAAGGCACTACAAAAAAAGAAGGGGTTTTTTCATTGGCGAAGGGAGATAGTCCCTTGTAAGCCGATCCGCTCTTTTTTAACTGCACAAACTCACCAACCACATCTTCAATGATGGCGGCCTGGTAAATTCTGTCGATGGTGGATCTGCTGATCATTCTTTCAGGGAGATTGCCCGACAAAGTTACTCATGCTTTGGCTCATCTATATCTTTGTTGATCATGAACCCAGGGAGTCATCAATTCCGAATATTTCTATTGGCATTCGCATTGCTCAACCTGCTTCAGGCAGGGTTTACTGAACTGACCGGTGATGAAGCTTTGTATTGGATGCACTGGAAAAATCTTGACTGGGGTTATAGAGACCATCCGCCAGCAATCGCTGTGATGATTGGAGCCGGGCATAGCCTGTTTTCAGGAGAAATTGGTGTTCGCCTGGTGGTAGTTTTGGCCAATGTTTTGACAATATGGTTGTTATATAAGTTAGTTCGCCCTCCACAATGGTGGCATTTTGTGTTGCTGGTTCTCTCTGTTCCTGTGCTTAATCTGTACGGGTTTATGGCTACTCCCGATGTGCCTCTGATTCTTTTTACAGTGGCCTACCTTGTGGTCTGGCGAAATTTTTTGGATGCTCAGAATTGGAAAAATACCTTGCTGCTGGCCTTGTCAATGGCATCGCTGGTCTGGAGCAAATACCACGGAGTCCTTATCATTCTACTGTTGTTTATTCCTCAACGGAAACTTTGGTTCCATCCGCGATTCTGGGTATCAGCATGCGGCGGTATCATTTTGTTTTCGCCCCATTTGGTATGGCAGATTGTGCATGATCTTCCGACTATTAAATTCCATATCAATGACAGGAATTCGGATGCATGGGAATTGAAACATATTTTAGGTTACCTGGGTGGGCAATTTCTGGTATTTAATCCATTGTTGCTAGGTGCTTCGGTTTATGTTGTTGCCAGTACAACATCATCAGATGGTTTTGTTTCAAGTTTGAAGTGGTTGATTGTGGGCCTGACAGGTATGTTCTTTCTGAATAGTTTCCGCGGCCGGGTTGAACCGCACTGGACTGCCCCTGCGATCATTGCGGCCTTATATCTGGTGATGAATCATGCAGCTTTCTTGTTTCAACGTCGGTGGTGGAATTATGGATTGGCAGGAATTATAGCAGTGATTTTAATTGTGCGTATAGGATTGGTTGTTGATTTTATTCCTCAACTACACCGCGATTTTCATCGTGATAAAGCAAAAATGAAGGCATTAAATTCCGTAGCGGGCGAGTTCCCTGTTTGCTTTATGAATTCCTATCAGAATCCTTCATTGTATATGTTTCATACAAATGGAGTAGCTCATTCCATCAACAATGTTGAGGGCGGGAAAAATCAATATGACTATTGGAATTATAACAATGCACTTCATTTAAAACATTTCTTTTTTGTTGCAAGCTATGATGCGCCTGGATTCGATAAAATCGAAGTGCACAACCATGAATTCAGCATCCAGAAATATTCGGACCTTCCTCTGTTGCATGGTTTGTTCTTATGGACTGATGAATGGTTACACCATTATCATGTTGGCGACACAGCCACAATTGGCGCAATGTTGATTAACCGCAATAGTTATGATCTCAATCTTCAAGATCAGAATCATGCAATCACATGGAAGGCGATGTTTAATCATAAGAAGCCCAATGAAGCCAATGAATCGTTGGAGATTCGTGGAATGCCTGATTTGATAAGGGCTGGCGATTCAGTACGTGTTCAGGTGAAGTTCAGAATTCCGGAAAGGATTGGTAGAAATTATCTGCTTTTCGCTGCAGGAATTGATGATTTACCACCGACCTATCAATCCAATAAATTGCGTGTGATGATAGATCGTTAGTCACGAAGGATCAGTTTTGTGAGCTCCACGAATTGATCAACGCTAAGTTGTTCCGGACGAAGATCGAAGATCTTTTCCGTTGTTGAAAAATCGGGAGGAAGCAGAGATTTAAGTGAATTACGCAAGGTTTTGCGGCGCTGATTGAAAGCTGTTTTTACAATTAACTTAAACTTTTTATCATCGCAACCGAGTTCAACGCCGAATTTTCTTTTTAAACGAATCACACCACTTTTCACTTTAGGCGGCGGAATAAATTCATGTTCGTCTACAGAAAAAAGAAACTCAATGTCGTAATAAGCCTGAGCCAGCACGGAGATGATACCATAGTCTTTGTTGCCCGGACCACTGGCGAAACGCACTGCGACTTCCTTCTGAAACATACCGGTCATTTCAGGAATGTTGTCTTTGAAGTCGATAATTCTGAAAACGATCTGCGATGAAATGTTGTAGGGAAAATTACCTGCAATGGCAAATGGTTCAGCAAAAAGCCCGGACAAATCCAGTCTCAGAAAGTCACCTTCGATAATTCGTTCTTTCAGTTCAGGAAAATGAACTTTAAGATATGCAATGCTCTCTTCATCAATTTCAATAACTGAAGTTTCGAATTCTTTTCTTTGAAGCAGAAATTTAGTCAGTGCTCCAGTGCCCGGCCCTACTTCCAATACCTTTTTATAATTGCCATGAAGAGTTAGTTCCGAAGCGATGCGCTCACAGATTTCAGGATTCTTCAAGAAATGCTGTCCTAGTGATTTTTTTGGGCGTACGTTCATAAAACAGGAATGGAGCGCAAGGTATAACCTTCGTCCGTAAAATATTTCAGTGTCATTCGAAGTGACGGAACCATGTTTTTTTCTGATTTGACGTTGTCATGAAAAACTACAATACTTCCGGAACCTGCATTTTTTCTGACATTATCAAAACATTTCTGAGGTGAATTGTTCTCGTCGAAATCTGCGCTTAAAACATCCCACATAATAATCTTAAATCGGTTTTTTAGCTCCGAGATCTGACCCGGTGTGATGTGCCCATAGGGAGGGCGGAACAGCGATGATGAAATTACATCGGATGCATCATTTACATTCTTTAAATATAGAGAGCGTTTTGTTACCCATCCATCCGGATGATCCCATGTGTGATTTCCAGTCGTATGTCCTGAGGCAAGAATTTTTTTGTAAAGATCTCCTGAAGAGGCGGCGTTTTTACCCAAACAAAAGAAAGTTGCTTTGGCCTTGAATTCTGACAGCAGATCAAGCACCTGATCGGTCACATCAGGTGTAGGGCCGTCATCAAAAGTGAGATAGACTTCTTTGGATTTTGTCGCAATAGACCAAACGAGATCGCTCGCAAGAGGTTTAAAGATAGATGGTGTCTTGATGAGGTACATCAATCTAAATTGTGCGCCAGCACACAGGTTAATTTGGTTTTTACAACATCACCCTCCGTATTGAAGGCTTCGAAGTAAACCACATAAATTCCAATAGAAGCTTTGGTGTTATCATCACGAATACCATCCCAGGATATGCTACCTGAAATACCGAGCAATTCTCCTTGGATGAGTTTTCTTACCGGACGCCCTTCGCTGTCGTAAATCTCCAGCATACCTGTATAACCCGGATTCTCAAGTTTGTAGTTAAATGTCACTACATCTCTGTAGCCGTCATTATCAGGTGAAAAAATTTCAGGGTCAGCTGTGAGGAGATCGTCATTGATTGTGGAATTGAACGATTGAGAGTTTAAATAACCCGGCGTGGCATAACCCGAAAATTCTGAAGCGCTGTGCCAGTTGGTTCTGTCAGATGTTGCCCTGCTAAATGATATTCTTTCAAGAGAAATGCCGTCGTCGTCATTGATCAGTGGATATTGCATTTCTGCGTCATATTTCAGTTCATCACTGATGATATTGTCAGGCATGAGCAGAAAAACTTTATCATCAGAAGAATAGTCTGCAAGTCCTTCTATTACAAGCATTCTTTCTGGCCTGGCTTCTGCATAAAAGTTGCTTATCTGGCTGATGTTTTGTGTGAGAACAAAATATTCGCCAGGAAAGAAGAGCAGATCAACAGAGGCAATAGAATCTGGGCTATTCATGATGCCGTTGGTAGCATCAGCAATTTTCCAACCTTTGAGCGAAATGGTCTTGAGTGAATTGTTGTAGATCTCAATGAAATCTTCTCCGCCATCGAATGGATCATATAACACTTCGTTGATGATCAGATCACCTGGTGATGGGATTTCCGGAAGTGCGAAGCGGCCATTGAGGATAGATGCTTCGTTTCCCCAGCAATCTGTGATGCCACTTAGTTCGAAAGTATATAACGTGCCAACACTCATTTCGCCGTAATACAATACGAGTTCGTTTGATTCTTCGCCTGTTATATAGGGATTAATACTTTCCTGTAATTCACCATCCACTATCCAGATGATGTCCGCAAGAGAATTCTCTTCAATAGGTTCATTGAAAATAATTGTTACAGATTCAACAGGTGATGCAAGTACATAAAGTATTTGCGGAGCGGTTACATCCGGTGTTATGTCATAAACAGAATTGGTTCTGCCGGCACTCGTACCGTTGATATTGACGCAGGCTTTCCAGTTGTCAGATGAATTGCAGGGATCGTTTGGATTGATGCGCTCCATGGAATACCCTCCGGATTCTTTGCTTGGGTCACCATAGTAGGATTTATTATAGGTGACTCTATCCAGAAGTCCATTGTCTGCGGATAGAGTAATAGATGTTCCATTTTCAGTAAGAGCCGGAAAATCCGCCATAAATGCAGTATTCGGATAGGCGAAGAATTGTATTGGGCTGTTGTCAATGTCGGTGATAATCAAAAAAGAATCAGGGTATATGATCACCTGCTGCAAAAAGAATCCATCGTTCACTCTCACGCGTGTCATTTCAACTATGTGAGTTGTGGTGTTGTATACTTCTATAAAGTCTGCAGATGGACTTGCGACCTGATCTTCATCTGATCCGTCAGCCAGTATTTCGTTGATCAACAGATCGCCCTCAGAAGGCTCAATGCCTTTGAGGAAGGTAAGTTGAGTTGGATTGACATTGTTGCCATCACAATCGGTAAGCCCGGAAATGTTGAGTGTGTATTCGACCTCTGGCACGATCACACTACTAACAAATAGAATCAACAGATCCTTGTCTGTATTCCATACCGGATTGATGACTGAATTTCCATTGGTGGTAGTTGGATCAATGTTTTGAAAGCTTTGAGTATCCATTGATTCCGAGAAGCGGATGTAAAACTGATTTTCGTTCAATACTCCATTTGTAATCACCACCGGATTGCCATTTGGTGTGTTGCTGTAAACTGAATTTTCTGCTCCAGGTGTGCCGCCTGTTGGACTATTACTTGCGGTCCAGTTGTACGCGCCGGAACAAATCACATCAGGGTTGATACGTTCCAGTGTCCATCCACCTTCGGCTTTCAAATCATCGTCGTACCATTCGTCCGAATAGGTTACCTGATCAAATACGACTTCATCGAGGTTGGTAAGTTCGAGTGCGAGGCCTGAGTTGGTGAGTCCGGGAAACCCTGACATGAACGCAACATTGCTGAAGTCACTGAACAATGCTTCATTCCCTGTTTTTGCAACGATCAGCCATCCGTCCGGCTGCAACAATACCTGACTACTGAATTCGCCGCTGTTGAGTTTGATATCGCTGATATCAAGCAAGGTGGAAGTATTGTTCCTGATTTCAATGTACTCTGCTTCCGGCAATCCAACAATTGGATCGGGATCAGCCATGATTTCGTTGATAATGATATCACCCGGTTGAGGTTCGAAACCAATGGTGAAATCAAGACTGGTCTCAACAAGAGGTACACCACTGCAATCGGAAATGTTGCTTATTGTGATTGTATAGGAATTTGGTGCCGTGACAGGCAGCGCGGTAGTCAGGTTTATTGCATCGAGTGAGCTGTTCCAGGAAGAGGCAATGAAACTGTTGAATGGAATAATATCCCAGGCAATGGCGTTCACGGCTGTAGTGTCCATTGTTTCTGAAAATGCGACCATGATATTGTCTTCGGATAAGACATCTATGCTCACAACAATGGGTGCTTCGGTGTCAGGGGCGGAAGAAAAAATGGAGTTGATGTTGTCAGGTGTACCACCCAGCGGATTCAATGACTCACGCCAGTTACCCGCAGTCTGACAGGGAAGAAATGGATTGACTTGTTCCAATGTCCAGCCACCTTCTTTTTTGGATTCAGTATCAAACCAGGAGTCACTATAAACCACAACATCAATGGTTTCTCCTTCGGCAGATTTAAGTGTAAGGCTATCCCCGGTATTCGTCAGTGAAGAGAATGAATTAATTCCGATTACATCACCGTAGGTTGTAAAAAGTGATGCGTTGCCTTCATCACACAATATGACAAAGCTTTGCGGGGCAAGTACAAAAGCTGGAAGGATTTTTTCTGTTGTAGAATTTACAAACGTCCAGTCTTGCAATTGATAACTGAACTCTGAACTTGAATTGTAGAGTTCAACGAATTCTGCATCCGGAAGTGAAACCAAGGGTGTGGGATCGGCAAGAATTTCATTGAAGACAACATTGCGATAGCCCGCCACTCCGAGCAGCGTCCATACAAATGAGGAGGTTGAAGTCATCATCGGATTATTGAATAAATCCGTAACGTTGGAAATTTCGAGATCATAGTTTGAATTTGTCGCAAATGCAGTGCTGAATGTCAAATGCACCAATGTATTGTCTGCACCATCTCTTACAGCATTCACTGGATTGGTTGAAGGCAACAAGACGTAATTGGATACCGTTTCGGCAAGAACTTCATCAATTGCTTCACTGAACTGAACATCGACATTAAATTCTGAAGTTGCTGTTGTGCTAATTACAACCGGAGGTGTTGTATCAAGTTGAATGTCTCCGACATAAATATCATCGAAAAAAAAGTTGTCTGAATTTGATGAAGTGTAGTTGCAAACCACGCCGAAGAAGTCGGATGAGTTGTATGTATTGTCATTGACAGTGGCTTCTGTCAAATAATTTTCGCCTGAAGCAGGATCTGCAGTAATTGTCCAGTTACCTGAGTCGTCACGCAGAACCCGGACAGCAATGTCGAATGACGTTGAGATATTCGTCGTTCCCGAAGCCAGCAGCGTCGTTGATGATCCGTCATCTTTATAGAATCTGATCACATCTCCAGACAGGGCTTCCCCGAGTTTGAGAAAGTAACCAGTCACCCCAGCGGAGCCACTACCTGTATATTGCAAAATTGCGCCATCGGAAGTCAGATAGATTCTTGACTGGTTAGAGTCGGACCCACTAAAGGTTTGTTTGATTTTAAACTTCCATTCCTTGTCGGCCAGTGTGCTCAATGAAGAAGCGACTGAAAGGTATGACTGTGTTGCCAAAGGGACAATATCATTGAGTTGCAATTCACCATTGGATACAACGAAATTTTCATTTGTTCCACTCCAAGTTGGATTGAATGTAAAATCTCCATCGGTGAAGCTATCTTGTAACTGCGAGAACGAAGAAATGGAATGCAAACCGCTAATGAATAACATCAAAAAGCGCATTGAAGCGGCATGTCCGAAAATGCAAAGGGAATTTCGAAAATTCATGTTTCAAACATAAGATGAATCTGCTTTGGTTTTAAGAACAGACGGGCATGAAATCATAATAGATTTGCAGCATAAAATAGTCAAATGAAATTGGCCGTTGTTGGGGCTACTGGCCTCGTTGGATCTAAAATGCTTCAGGTACTTGCTGAAAGAAATTTTCCTGTCTCTGAGCTCATTCCCGTGGCATCTGAGCGATCTGTGGGAAAGGAAATCTCATGGAATGGAAAGAACCTTACTATTCGTTCGATGGAACAGACCATCGAAGAACGACCTTCAGTTGCCATTTTCAGCGCCGGAGGAGCTGCCAGTTTGGAATGGGCTCCGAAGTTTGCTGAGGCAGGCATCATTGTTATTGATAATTCTTCTGCTTGGCGCATGGACCCGTCTAAAAAGCTTGTGGTGCCGGAGATCAACGGTCATGTGCTGACTGCAGACGACAAAATCATCGCGAATCCCAATTGTTCTACTATACAGTTGGTCATGGTGCTAAAGCCGCTCCACGAATTATATACAGTAAACCGTGTTGTGGTTAGTACCTACCAAAGTGTCACGGGTACCGGTAAAAAGGCGGTAGATCAATTGATGAATGAGCGCGCGGGCAGGGAGGGCGAAATGGCATACCGTTATCAGATTGACATGAATCTTATTCCTCAGATTGATGTATTCATGGACAATGGTTATACCAAGGAGGAGATGAAAATGGTGAATGAAACCAAAAAGATCATGGAGGATGATCGCATTATGGTTTCACCGACATGTGTCAGGGTTCCTGTGATGGGCGGTCACAGTGAATCGTGCAATATCGAGTTTGAAAAAGATCCTGATCTCAATGTAATCAGAAGGGCATTGACAGCGTTTCCCGGAATAAAGCTCATTGACGATCCCGCCTCATTCGCTTACCCAATGCCTTTGATTCATGCGCAGGATCATGACGAAGTTTTTGTAGGCAGACTGCGACGAGATGAAACTAATCCAAAAGCAATCAATTGCTGGATAGTAAGCGACAATCTTCGCAAAGGCGCTGCCACAAATGCGATACAGATTGCAGAATATCTTCTGAGCAGTGGATTGATTTCCGCGTGAGGAAATTTACTGGTTGAGTTTACTTCACTGCATCACCAGGATTCATTGGCTTTTCCGGCGACATAAATGACAAAACACCCTGACTGTTTTCTACCATCAGTATCATTCCTTCGCTTTTAATCCCTTTGATTTCTCTCGGAGCGAGATTGGCGAGAAAGAGTACCGTTTTACCAACAACATCAGCGGGCTGATAGTGCTCCGCAATACCAGAAACAACTGTGCGTTCGGCCATTCCGGCATCAACCGTCAGTTTTAGAAGTTTCTTTGTTTTAGGGACCGCCTCGGCTGCAAGGATTTTTACCACACGAATGTCCATTTTTTGAAAATCGTCGAAACTGATATTTTCTTTTATCGGGGCAGCAGCAGATGGTGCCTGTGCCATTTTCGTTGATTCCAATTTGGCGACTTGAGCGGCAATCATTTCATCGGTGATTTTCTCGAACAAGATTCCAAGATTTCCTATCACATGTCCTGGGGAAATAAAATCAAACTTTGAAGCGGTTGCCCAATCAGTCATTTTGATATTCAATGCATCGAATATCTTTTTCGCTGTAAATGGCAGGAAGGGGTGAAGCGCATATGCAGAAGAAGCGACAAGGTTAAGCGATTGATACAATATTCTTGCGGCCTCCTGTGGTTGTGTTTTAATAAGCTTCCAGGGTTCGGTTTCTGTGAGCAATTTGTTACCGGAGCGGGCAATGTTCATGGCCTCACTTAGTCCATCGCGAAAACGAAAATCGCGAATCTTCTCTCCAACCAGTTCGAATGACGCATGGGCGTCGGCCAACGCCTGAGTTTCCTTTTCTGATGGGGAACCGGCAATCTCAGGTGTTATGCCATTGTAAAATTTGTGCATGAGCACAAATACCCGGTTCACATAATTTCCAAGTATATCTGCGAGCTCATTGTTTACTCTGTCGCGGAAATCTATCCAGGTGAATTCACTGTCTTTTTGCTCCGGCATGATGGAACACAGCACATACCGCATTTCATCTTCTCTTCCAGCGAAATCATCCAGGTATTCATGCAGCCAAACGGCCCAGTTGCGTGAGGTGGAGATTTTGTCCCCTTCAAGATTCATGAATTCGTTGGCAGGCACATTGTATGGTAGAATAAATTCACCATGTTCTTTGAGAATGATCGGGAAAATGATGCAGTGAAATACAATATTGTCTTTGCCAATGAAGTGGATTAGTCGGGTATTAGGGTCCTTCCAATAGTCTTCCCAATTTCTTCCTGTGCGATCAGCCCAAATTTTCGTATTGGTAATGTATCCGATTGGAGCGTCGAGCCAAACATAAAGCACCTTGCCTTCCGCACCTTTAACAGGCACAGGGACACCCCATTCCAGATCGCGCGTCATTGCTCTGCTTTGCAGGCCGCCGTCTATCCAACTCATGCATTGACCAACCACATGGCTTTTCCAGTCGGAGGCATCATGATGTGGCTGATCGTTCAGCATTCCGTCACGGATATAATCTCTGATCCAGTTTTCATGATGGGCCATGGGTAAATACCAGTGAGAGGTCTCCCGCAAAACAGGTTTCGAACCACTTAGTGTTGACTTGGGATCAATAAGTTCGAGAGGGCTTAAAGTTTTACCACATTTCTCGCACTGGTCACCATATGCCTTGTCATTTCCGCAGTTTGGACAAGTACCGGTGATATATCGGTCAGCCAGAAATTGTTTCGCCTCTTCGTCATAGTATTGTTGTGAAGTTTCAATTTCGAAACTCCCATTTTTTTCAAGCTCAGAAAAAACACTTTGCGACATGGCATGGTGTTCTGGAGAGGAAGTACGATTGTATTCGTCAAATGAAATGCCGAAACGTTCAAACGTGCCTTTCATCAATTCATGGTAGTAATCCACGATTTCTCTTGGGGATTTCCCATCCTTTTTGGCCCTAAGGGTAATGGCGGCACCATGCTCATCGCTGCCGCATATAAACGCCACATCTGCGCCGTTTGCGCGCAGAAACCTCACATAAATATCTGCGTTGAGATACGCCCCTCCAATATGACCAATGTGCAAGGGCCCGTTGGCGTAGGGAAGGGCAGAGGTAACAAGATATCTTTTAGGTTCGCTCATATATCGATCTATTGCTTTACTGCGGTGTATAAGTTTCTATTTTTCACCTTTAAAAAACTTTGGACCTGAAGCAGATTTGGGCGCAAGATAGTTTTGAACGCGCAACAGGCAGTCAGGATTCGTTTATAACGTAAACGGTTTTTTTTGCGTTTAAGTGAATAATCTGAAAGTATAGGAAAACCAGAGAACAGACATGAAGCACATCATACCGGATAGTCTAAAGAATGGTGACAAGGTGGCTATTGTTGCCACGGCCAGATGGATTACTGAAGAACAACTAGATTATGCTCAAAACCTGATTGAATCCTGGGGATTCAAAGTAGTTCCTGGAAAGCACTTACATACACGGTACAATCAACTTGCAGGTACTGATGATCAAAGGGCATCTGACCTTGAGAATGCGATCAATGATCCGGAAATCAAAGCTATCATTGTGGCAAGAGGTGGCTATGGTACAGTCAGAATTCTGGATAAGGTCGACTTTTCTCAGCTCCTGAATAGCCCAAAGTGGATTTGTGGTTATAGTGATATCACTGCTTTGCACATGAAGCTTCACTCTATGAAAATTGCTTCAATCCACTCAACCATGCCCGTTTCATTTGGCGATGCAACCGCTGAAGCCTTGGACAATCTTAGATTGGCTCTTCTGGGAGATTTGAACAGCATAGCATTCAGGGATGTGCTGGCAGAATCATCTGGTAATTACGCCATTTCAGGAAATCTGCTGGGCGGAAACTTGTCTGTACTTTATAGTTTGATTGGGAGCAGTGAATTAAAAATTGATCATGATTTCATTTTATTTACAGAGGATGTAGATGAAATGCTTTACCACATCGACAGAATGATAGTAGGTCTTAAAAGATCCGGTTTTTTTGCCCATATAAAGGGTATGTGTCTGGGTGGATTCACGCAAATGAAGGATAATACAACTGAATTTGGTTTCAGTGCAGATAATCCGTGGGGATTCGATGCATATCAGACAATAAAAGCGCTAACAGAAGAACTTGACATTCCTTTGTTTTCAGGTTTTCCGGCAGGCCATATGTCTGATAATCGTGCGCTGTACCTGAATGTGCCCGTTAGGCTAGAATCAACGAATGGTTTTAATCGAATGATCTTCCAACAACATGGTCGGGAAAAGTAAATAACACACTCATAGTTTAATACCATGAAATGTATCGATCTTGGCGCAGAAAAGATACTTATTTTTGCTAAGTGTCAAAATTACACTAAGTGGCCATCTATACACTGGAAATAACGGAAGACTATAGTTTCGATCTCATAGGATTGAGCAGTCATGAACGTGATTACCGATTGGCCTGGGCATTGAATCGAAATATGGGCTGGCGCCTGATTAGACTTGAAGATCTGATATGCGAAAATAAAAAGGGCATATCTACTCATCCACATTTCAGGTATATGAATTGGTTGGATCAAACCGAGATTACGCTGATAGACAACAAAACTCAGGAGGGATTGTTTCTTCCTGAACTTTCACAGTTTGACTATGTTCTAAAAGTTGAAAATTCGCGTGATGAGCTGGATGATTCTTTTTTCAGAAAACTAAAGCGCACTCCTTTTTTGATGACGGCATTTCAAATAGATGTCGAGAAATTGAAATCCAAAAGAAACCTCCTTTTTGAGTATAAGAAGTAAAAAACAATGATGACAAAGACTAAAATAGTTGCTACGATAGGACCGAGCAGCAGTTCAAAGGAAGTATTGAAACAAATGATCTTAGCCGGACTGGATGTGGCGCGGTTGAATTTTTCGCATGGTGCGCATGAAGACCATCAAAAGGTAGTTGATATCATACGGGAACTTAACAAAGAACTTGGAACGAACGTTTCACTCTTGGCGGACTTGCAGGGTCCAAAATTGAGGGTTGGGGAAATGCAGGATGGGGCAGTTGAGTTGGTCAAGGGCGAGAAGATTACGATTAGTACGACCAAACAAATAGGAACAAGTAAAGTAATTTATACCAATTACCGAGAATTTGCTCAAGATGTGAAATCAGGAGAAACGGTATTGCTGGACGATGGAAAACTGGCGTTGAAAATTTTGACAACAAACGGCAAGGACACTGTTGAGTGTGAAATTATTCAAGGTGGTCCGTTGTCTTCGCGCAAAGGTCTAAACCTACCCAATACCAAAGTCTCTTTGCCTGCGATGTCTGAAAAGGACTTGCAAGATCTCGATTTTGCCTTAAATCAGGAAGTGGACTGGATTGGATTGTCGTTCGTGAGAAATGCAGCGGATGTGATAGCACTCAAAAAGATCATTTCCGACTCGGGCAAACACACTAAAGTGGTTGCAAAAATTGAGAAACCTGAGGCTGTAGAGCAGATTGAAGAGATTGTGAGGGTGACAGATGCTGTGATGGTAGCCAGAGGTGATTTGGGTGTTGAGATTCCTTTACAAAGTGTTCCTCTGATTCAAAAGAGTATCGTAAAACGATGTGTCTCTTCTGCAAAACCGGTTATTGTGGCCACACAGATGATGGAAAGCATGGTCACAAACATGACGCCGACAAGAGCGGAAGTGACGGATGTCGCCAATGCTGTTTTGGAT
>JBEIHH010000056.1:0-20272 GCA_040381475.1 Crocinitomicaceae bacterium
AAATAGCAACCCCCGACATAGGATTTCGTCTTTTTTTAACCACGTATTGTTGATTATGGTAATTATTGATACATATTTGCCACAAAACGTATCCGACACATTTTCGGATCTTAACACCCAATCTATATGAGTAAAAAGTTTACGTTTCTCATTTTTTTCACTTTTCTTTTGGCACCTGTTTTCTCACAAAACACACAGCAGGCCCAGCCCGTGCAGGTTTTTTATGTTCAATGTACGGATATTGATTTTGAGAAATACCGCCAGTTGGATGCCGCAGTGAAAAACGACGGCCACTTTACAATTTCTGCAGCCTGCATACCAGCACACGTGCTAACCATTCAAGTCAATGCCGGCAGCGCACAACAACTCAGCACAGAAGCTGAATTCGATATTTTCAGATATCTGTGTATCGCTGCTGATATCAACACTTCAGAATTATTGGCTGCTTTCAATAAAGAGATGTTCGAGAACCAGTGCAAAAGCGCAAGATCGGGCAACTAAACCTTGACCGTTTTTTTACAATAACTACTTATCAGACCTCAATCATATATGATGCGATCTAATTTATTCAGCAAAGTCGTGCTGCTCACGGTGATAGTCCTGTCGAGACTTTCAGTCGGCGCGCAATCCTATAACGTTGACCTCAGCCTGACTCCGGAGCAGATGGTTCAAAACCTTGTAGGACCGGGAGTACAAATTTCCAATGTTTCGGTTACCGCTTGCGACAGCACCTATGGTTATTATACCTCAGCAGGCACCGAATTGGGAACCAATCAGGGAATATTGCTTACAACTGGTAAAGCCCTTTACTCGATTGGCCCGAATAACTCAATAGGTAACTGCTCAACCAGCGCCGGAACCTGTGACTTCTTCGACAACGATTGTCCGGGTAGTACTTTGTTAAATCTGGCTCAGGATCGCACAACATATGACGCGACCATGATTGAGTTTGATATTGTTCCACAAGGCGACTCTCTTAAGTTCAGATATACTTTCGCTTCTGAAGAGTATAACGAATGGGTGAACTCTCCATTCAACGACGTATTTGGTTTTTTCATTACCGGACCCAATGTGGGAACAGATGTTAATCTGGCATTGATACCCAATAGCAGTCAGGTAGTTGCGATCAATACTGTTAACCTACTTTCTAACTCACAGTATTTTTACAATAACCAAAATCCACTTGGTCAATTTATTCAATATGATGGTTTCACTATTGGCCTGCAAGCCAAAGTGGGCAACCTTATTCCTTGCGAGACATATCATTTAAAACTGGTTATTGCCGACGGAACTGACCACGTTTATGATTCCGGTGTATTTATTAATGCAATTGAATCGAATCCAGTTGTTGTGCTAACAGCAACATCCAATGGTCTTGATTACATGGTAGAAGGCTGCAACAGCGGAACAGTAACTTTTGCTCGTGCAGAAGTCACCGATGAGGCACAGGATGTTGTTTTTTGGGTTGGAGGATCAGCCACAAATGGCGTGGATTACACGCCTCAAATTGGTTCTGGATTACCCCTTGATGTCAATACAATCACTATTCCAGCAAACGAGCAAACTGTCACCTTCGATATAGAGGCAGTGTTCGATGATATTGAAGAAGGAGAAGAGTTTATTACAATATATCTTGGCAATCCTTTGTGTTCAGGTAATGAGGTTCTCGATAGCATCAATTTCTTTATCTATGACAACCTTGAAATAGAAGTCAATCCTGTTGATACCGGTATTTGTGTTGGACAATGCGTGGAACTTCAGGGCTCTTCTCCATTGAGTGGTCTTGCAGATTTTGTTTGGACTGGCGCAGTAAGTGATCCTGAAAGTCTAACGGTTGAGGTTTGTCCGGAGGTGACGACAACCTATGAAATAACCGTCACTGTCGGTGATTGCTCCTCTTCTGCAGAAGCGACAGTAAATGTATCCAGCATAACCCTTGAGTTGAACCCTACCGATGTTAATTGTGAAGGCGGAAGCACTGGATCAATGAGTGCAACTGTTATTGACGGCCTTGCACCATATACCTATTCTTGGACAGGACCCGATGGATTTGCCAGCAATGCAGAAGTTATTGAAGATCTTGCACCAGGTATTTACTGTCTGGATATAGCAGATGATGCAGGATGCACAGCCTCAGCTTGTGATACTATCATTCAGATCAACGAACTCAACGCAACATCGTTACTTTCAGACTATGTATGCAGTCAGATTTCCTGTGCAGGTAGCTGCGACGGAAGCATTGACATCACTGTATCCGGCGGAGTTGCTCCTTTCGAATTCGAATGGACAGGTCCTGAAGGATATACCGCGAATACCGAAGACATTGAATTATTATGTGCCGGTACATACAATCTGACTTTGACTGATACTGTTGGATGTGAGTATACCAATAGTTACACACTGACACAGCCAGACAGCGTTCAATTGGTTGTAGCAGGAACAACAGATTTGCTTTGTACAGGCATTGAAACAGGCGAAGCGAGTGTATCTGCAAGTGGCGGATGTGCGCCGTACACTTACACCTGGAGCCATGATCCAACAGTCACCGGACCTGTTGCCACGGAATTGGGAAGCGGCACTTATAACGTAAGCGTTGAAGATCAAAACGGATGCACCAGTGAAGGCTCTGTAACCATTGTGATCAACGAACCTATCGATCCTTTGAATGTCACAATAGATGAAATTTCAGTCTATCCCGGTGGTTTCAGCGTAAGCTGTCCTGGTGCTGAAGATGGCTTCATCAATATTACTGCGGCAGGTGGCACTTTGCCTTACGTGATCGAATGGTTTAGTGTAACAGAAAATGCGATCGTTTCAATTGACGAAGATTTGATTGATGCTGCATGTGGCGAATACCAATTGACCGTAACGGATGACAACGGATGCGTGTATACGCAGTCGCTTCAGTTGACATGTGTTCCTGCAATCACTGTTGCTTATGAAGTTGTAAATAACCCATGCGGCGACCCGAACGTAGGTCAGGGTTCAATTGATGTGACTAGTGTAAGCGGCGGACAAGGACCTGTATACACTTTCGAGTGGAATGGTCCAAGTTGCAGTCCTTGCGTAACTGATGATATATCAAACTTAAATTCTGGTGATTATGTTCTCACAGTAACAGACGCACTGGGATGTCAGACAACCATCACAGCTAATATCGGGCAAAATGATGCTTTTGATGCTGAAGGAATTGTTACAAATCCGACCTGTAATGGCGTATGTGATGGTGCAATTAATCTCAACATTACTGATGGCAGCGGCGGCGGCGGCGGCGGCGCGGATTTCCTTGTGAATTCAGCAACTCAGATTCAAGTTTGCGTTACAGGTAACCACACCTGGGTATCAGACCTCACCTTCCTCCTTCAAGGACCGCCAAGCTGCGGCAGTCCTGAGACAATTCTCAGCCTTCATCCTCTTGGAGCTGGCCAACCAGCAAACTGCAATAGCGGAAACGATTTCAGCAACTTATGCTTCTCAACAGAAAGTTTTGACAATCTGAACGTATGTGCCGCGGGTGCGCCATTGACCGGCACTTTTGGTACTTACAGTACATCAGTTATTCCAATCGAATGGGATGCATTCAATGGATGTAATGTAAATGAAGCAGGCTGGTCTGTGAAAGTTCAGGACTGTGTTTTGACAGATTTTGGAGCTTTGACAGAAGCGAACATTACATTCTCCGGATTGGATACTGAAAGCAATGCACAGACTGTTACTTATATGACCCCAGGCGGATTCAATTCAGCGATTTTGAATCCAGCTTCTCAGGGTTGTGACCCTAATGTGGTCGGACAGTTCGTTGTTGATGAGAGCATGGTAAACTCCGGCGGAGGTGGTGGAAACAACGGCAACTACAGTTTTGTTTGGACTGGTCCTTTCACAGGCCCGATACCAACAACAGAAGACATCAGCGGCTTGTGCGCAGGTACATACACCGTTCAGATTACAAGCGGAGATTGCCAGGAGACTTTGACATTTGAACTTATCGAACCAGAGGCGCTTGACATTTCTTTGGTAGAGGCCATTAACCCAACTTGTTTTGGGCAAAACAATGGCAGCATAGACATTGACGTTACAGGTGGTTCTGGTAATTACTCTTATTCTTGGGCACAAGATTTTTCTTGTCCATTCTTCGGTGCAACTTCTCAGGATATTAATAACCTCGCAGAATGCACTTACACTGTAACAGTAACTGACAACGTGACTGGATGTACCGGTGAATTTACCATAGAGCTTGTTGCTCCGCAGGTGATGGAAATCGTTGTAGTAACATCGCAATTTGATGGGGGATACAATATTTCCTGCAACGGTGAAAATGATGGAGCAATTTCAGTTTTTGTAACCGGTGGCACTCCTGATTGCAATCTCTTTGCACCACATTGCTATAACTATGACTGGATCAATGACTGTTCTGAAGTTGATCCTGCACTTTATGGCAACGATCCTAACGCGCCAAATGCAACAAACCTGCCCGGTGGTGCTTATGGTATCAACGTGACTGATGCAAATGGTTGTCTTGCTACTACTTGCCTCGATTTGTTAGAGCCAGATTCATTGCAATCTTCACCGACAATCGAAAATATTGATTGTAATAACCTAACGGGTTGTATTTCACCAAACCTAACGGGTGGTTCGAACTTCTATATTGCATACGAATGGACAGGTGATATTGGATCTAATTCACCTTCAGCAACCACGCTCTGTAACTTGGAAGCAGGACCCTACACGTTAACAGTTACTGATTCCAACGGATGTCAGGACACGTTTGAATATGACGTGGAAGAGACTGAATCCTTTGATGTTACAATTGAAGAATCAACAGACGTTTCATGCTTCGGAGTTTGCGATGGCACCGTTACATTCTCAATTGATGGAGGCGAGGCACCATATACCGGCTTGATAGATGGAACAGAGTACACATTCAATAGCAGCGGAGCAGCTGTTATCACAGACTTGTGCGCTGGAACATACACTGCTGAATTTACAGATGCCAATGACTGTATTGCGTCAACGTTTATCACAATTGGTGGACCGGACTCTCTGAGTATTGATCTTATCTCAATCATTCAGGAAGAAGGTCAGATATTCGATTTACAGTGTACTGGTGATGACAACGGACAAATTGATGCAACTGTATCAGGAGGAACCGGAACCCTAAGCTTTGAATGGACTGACATTACCAATACTATTATTGGAACTGATGAAGACATCAATGGTTTAACTGCAGGTCAATATTGTCTTACAGTAATTGACGAAAATCTTTGTGAATCTGTTCAGTGTATTGAATTGTTCGAACCAGATTCCTTACTCGAGGCAACAAGCGTTGTATCGATCTATAATGAAATTTACAACGTCTCTTGTTTCGATGCAACAGACGGTTCAATTGATATTACTGTTACAGGAGGAATTGCACCGTACACATTCGAGTGGAACGGTGATGGAACGATCGACGGCCAGGAAGACCAGACCGACCTCGGAGCAGGAACTTACGATGTTCTTATAGTAGATGCCAATTTCTGTCAGCTCACACTGACGTTCACACTCACTGAGCCAACTCCTATTCAGGTTGAATCTGATATCACCGGTGTTTCTTGCAATGGTGTTTGTGACGGTGGCATCGATATTACAATCAGTGGTGGCGAAGGCCCATACTCAGTTGCATGGGCAGGTCCCGATGGTTTTAACAGCACAGATGAGGATCTTGAAGATTTATGCGGTGGAGATTACTTCCTTACCGTAACAGATGCTATCGGATGTTCTGAAACCATTGTGTTAACTGTGGCTGAACCAGAGCTTCTTGAGGTGAGTATTGATCCATCTCTTAACTGCTCTACCGGTGTCGTTACGCTTTGCGCCAATGGTACAGGCGGAACTCCGGCTTATAGTTATGCATGGTCAAATGGAGCAACAACTCAGTGCATTGATGTTACTGTTGATGGCGAGTATTGTGTAACCATTACTGACAACAATGGATGTGAGGCTACAGCTTGCTTCACTGCCAATGCCAGTTCTCCGTTCGACATTTCGGGCAGTTTAACGCAGACTTCTTGCGGACTCTGCAATGGTGAAATTGACATTACAATTTCTGGTGGACAGACTCCATATGATATTGATTGGTCGAATAGCGCAGGAACAGAAGATTTGACTAATCTGTGCTCAGGTACTTACACCGTAACGGTTACGGATGACAATGATTGTGTTCTGACAGAAACATTCATCATTGAAGAGAATCTGGGATTGAATCTAAATATTGCAGTAACCAATGTTGACTGCTTTGGTTTATCAACAGGCTCTTTATTCGCAACAGTCACAGGCGGTTCAGGCAACTATTCTTATGAATGGCTCGATGCCAATGAAGACGTTATCGGCACCGGCCAATCAGTATCACAACTGCCAGCGGGCGCATATTCTGTTACAGTTTCGGATGGTGATTGCACTGCCAGCGCTCAAACCGGCATTGGTGAGGGAACTGAAATTGAAATAGAATACGAATTGAGCCAATATGGAGATTATAACGTATCTGGTAGCGGCGCATCGGACGGATCTATTCTGGTTACGGTAACAGGCGGAAGCCCTGAATACACATATGACTGGTCACCGATTAGTGTTTCAGATACAACTACAAATCCTCAAAACTTACCTGCCGGGGACTACACACTGGTGGTTGAAGATGCGTTTGGTTGCAGAATCGATACTGTGATTACGCTGGTTGGTCAGGAAGATATTAAACTTTACACTGCACTATCTCCGAATGGAGACGGGTTCAATGACACCTACGTGATTGATGGTGTTATCAATTGCGGTAACAACATCTTCAAGGTATTCAACCGATGGGGCAATCTTGTTTATGAAGTGAAGAACTATGCCAATCAGTGGTATGGTCAGAACGACGACAACGAGACACTTGCCGATGGAACCTATTTCATCATCTTCGAAGGCTGTGGTGTAGAAGTCAGCACTTATGTAGATCTAAGAAGAAACTAATCGAAAGGCAAAACTGACACAACCAAAAAAATAAAATGACAATCAGCAATATGAAAAAATATATAGCGATCATCATCTTCATCATTTCTGCCGGAGCCGCAAGTGCACAGCAGGAATTGATGATAAGCCAGTACATGTTCAATGGACTGGTTCTTAATCCGGCCTATGCAGGTACACATCCATATTGGACAACGAGTATTTTACACCGAAGCCAGTGGGTAGCTTTTGATAAGGCTCCAAGAACTCAAACGCTTTGCGCCGATGGTCCTATCCTTGGTGGAAAACTCGGAGTTGGCGTGAACCTGAGCAACGATGCAATTGGTCTTACGAATCAATTTGACTTCGGAGGTAATGTAGCAACGAGAGTATCGCTTGGTCCTGGTTTCCTAAGTATGGGACTTCGCATAGGTGTTTCAAGATATAGCGCGGATCTGACAGATGCGGTAATCAAAGATGTCGATGATCCTGTTTATGCAAGTAACATCGCAGGATCGTTTATTCCGCGTCTGGGAGCTGGTTTATACTACTATACCCGCACCTGGTATGCCGGATTAAGCGTTCCATCATTGTTGGCAGTGGATGAGAACATTGCATACACAAGCACAGGACTCAATAGTTTTTACAAAGCGCATGCGTACCTCAATGGTGGTTTTGTTTATGAGATTTCTCCTGAGATTGCGCTTAAGCCGAGCATGCTTTTAAAAATTCAGGGCAATGCTCCTGTTGAGGCCGATATCAACGTGAATGCATTGTTCATGAACAAGTTTTGGTTTGGAGCCGGTTACCGCACGCGCGACGCACTTGTCCTGATGGCTGAATGGAATATCACCAACCAGTTGCGCGTTGGATATGCTTTCGATTATACGTTGAGTTCGATTTCGGATTACAGCAACAACTCTCACGAAGTTATGCTGGGTTACGATTTCGGAAAAGATGTTGATCTGAAAGCAAGATCACCACGTTATTTCTAATTGTAAAAAAAACGGAAATCATAGCAATTCAACCGAAAAAAGAAGTATGAAAAAAAGTCGATATATGATACGCCTGATAGCCCTGATGTTTACAGGGATGATTTTGGGAAGCTGTGCTTCTCTCTATCTTAAAAACGGAAAACAGGCATACGATGATCTCAAATATCAGGATGCCATTTATTTTCTGAATAAGGGTGTCGCCAAGAAGGATGAGCCGGATGCACGACGCAAACTGGCTGAAAGCTGTCTGAAAGTAAACAACTTCGAAGAAGCCGCCCGTAATTACGATCTAACGACAACCTATACTGATAATAAGGATTCTGACCGCATCAATCATGTGAAAGCATTGATGGGGACTGAGCGTTATGTAGATGCTAAAGTTATGCTCGAAGGAATTCTAAGCAGGGATGCGAACAATGGTGTCGCCAAAGACCTTCTTCAAGGCTGCAAAGACATTTCGAGACTGAAGGCCGATTCTCTTCTTTATACCATCGAGCCCGTGAATATTCCAACTTCGAGCTCGGTTTATGCCGCATATCCGCATAACGGAGGACTTATCTTCAGCAGTCCTGCAGGAAAAGGAGATCAGGATCCCTATACGAACCAGGTTTATTCCAACCTCTTCTTTTCAAAAAAAGAAGGTGCATCTTGGAGCGTTCCGACGGCTCTTGAGGGTGTGAATGGTACTTACCATGACGCGGTAGCAGCAGTCTCTCCAACCGGTCAGACTTTGATATTTACGAGAAGTTTTCAGCTGAATGGTGGCGCTATGGCAGGCAATGACAAAAGTGTAAGCACAACTCAACTTTATTCAAGTAAGCTTGGAGCAGATGGCAATTGGGAAAAAGCAACATTGATGCCTTTCTGTGATGCAAAATATATGTTTGCTCACCCTGCTTTTTCACCTGACGGAAAAACCTTGTATTTCGCCAGCGATATGCCAGGCGGATTCGGTGAAATGGATATATGGGAATCCAAAATATCTGACACCTACGAAACACCGAGAAACCTCGGAGGTGATATCAATACAATGGCCAATGAGATATTTCCTTCCGTAAAGGGTGCTGATCAGATTTATTTCAGCAGCGATGGTCATCAAAGTCTTGGAGGTCTGGACGTGCTTTCGTCTTCTTTGCGCAATGGAATTTGGCAACTACCTGAGCACGTAAGCTATCCTATCAACTCTTCAGGTGATGATTTCTCAATGATTTGGAATCCTGATGGTAAGGGTGGATATTTCACAAGCGACCGTTATGGAGCTGATAAAATTTACAGCTTCGCATATGACGATACGCGCGTTACACTGAATGGATTGGTAACCGGTAAAGACAGCATGCTTCCACTCGGAGGTGTTCGTGTAACTATCAAGAACCTCACCGATGGTACTGAGCAAATGGTGATTACAGACGGTAATGGTAAGTTCACTGCTGAACTCATGAAAGGAAAGGATTACCTCATGACAGCGGATTTGGACGGTTACTTCAAACAAACGGACAACTTCAATACCAGAACCGGAGAAAACCCAATCAATAAAGTCATTGAAATGTCTGAAGTCTACATCACTGATGGCAGTAAGAATGGTGAAAAAGGAAATAACGGTGGCGATGGATCAAGCGGCGATGGAAGCAAAGATGGTAATGGTGGAAAAAATAAAGGCATTTATGACTTACCGGAAATTCACTGGGACTATAACAAATGGGATATCCGTCAGGATGCAATGCCTTACCTGGACAACCTCGTCAAACTATTCAAAGACAATCCGGATTTGAAATTCGAACTACGCAGCCACACCGATTGCCGCGGCAGCCTTGAATACAATGATGACCTTTCTTCTAAACGCGCCAAGGCAACAACGGATTATCTCGTGAAAAAGGGTGTTCCCCGATCGATCATCGTTTCCAAAGGATATGGAGAGCGCGAACTTCTGAATGACTGCAAAGATGGAGTCTTCTGTGATGAAAAGAAACATGAGGAAAACAGAAGAACAGAGTTCATTGTAACCGGCAAGAAAAAGTAATAACAGCTGAGCATAATAAAAACAGTCCGCCTTGAGCGGACTGTTTTTATTTTGTGGGACAACGGAACTTTCTATTCCTGCCACTTCAACCTAATTAATGCGTTGAATAAAAACCCGTTCAGGATCAAATTAGACTATTCAGCGTATACTCTACCACTCCTCCATGTCTGAACCATTTTTTCCCAATAAGGACGGAAATTTGGATCCCGGTCGAGTAAATAGACGTTGTTGCTAAAAGGTGAGTCAACTTTGCGAAATACAAACTGAAGCATACCAGGAGTACCTTCTTCGCCGTATTGCCATATCTCCGTGTTTTCCCATCGGGTAACTTTAGCCGGATTTCCGAATAACAAGTGGATCATGCCGCGGTCCGTGCGCCAACCCTCAGTAAAACTTGCGAAATACAGATTGGCTTCTTCTACCCTCGAGTAATATATGCGTATGAGTTCACGCGCATGGTCTTTGCTGCCGGCGCATTCAATCCAAAACTGATCGATCTGCTTTTTGGGATAGTTGTTTTTCTGTATGTCCTCGTGTTCTGTTTTAGTTGTGATATAACGTATGGGCCATTCCAATGAACTGACTTGTCTGACCTCCGGATAAAATGCTCCGGAAGTTTTTATAGATAAGCCTGATTTGAGCATTTCATCATGGGTGAAGAAATAATTTCCTCCCGGAATTACAAAACTCCAGTGTCCGGGCTCAATCAGGTTGGCATTCTGCACAACGGCACCCTGCAATGTGGGTAGCTCCGGCTGATTCGGACTGAATGGAGGTGGTGGCAGTTTCACCTCGCCATTGATGCGGAACAGTTGAGCAGATCTCACCTCAGCATTTCGGGCGGAATAGACTTCAACTGTTTGACCTGGGGAAACAAAACCCGTGAATATTGGCTCGTCCGATTCGTAATTGACCAAAAGATAGTTTTGAGATGTGAGCGGTGAAGTTTTATCAACGCGCAAATAGGCTGATTGCTCTGAGCCCTTTGAAAGGTCGCTCATGGTAACAAGCAGACTCCACTCACCCTGTGGAATAGCCAACCTAAAATTTCCGGTTAACCAGCCCGACTGATCTCTCATCGCGTCCACGATCCTGATGGCAAGAGTGTCTTTGACAACACCGTGTTTATCCATCAAACTTGCTTTAAGTCCAATCTTAGCCTGAAACGGGCTTGAAGAATTTGCTCTTGAATATAACAATTCCGAGGAGTGAACCCTGAACCAGATTTGACTTGAATCATCCGAATCGTGGTACAAGAGGTACTCCGGATGCAATTCCCGACTTTCATAATCGTACAAATAGCGGTATGTGCCTGTCTGAAGATTAGTTGTTCCTGAGCATGCAGCTAAAACTACAGCAAGAGAAAACATGGCTATACAACAGCGAGCGCATTTCATAAATCCTCTTCCCCTTCTGATGGCTCTGTCATTTCGCTTGGCAAAGCTTTTGTCGTTCTGCTTCCCAATTTTTTCATATGCTCGGCCCGGCGTATGAGATTGCCGTGACCGTCTTTGAGTTTGTTGAGTGCCGCGTCATAAGCCTTTTGTGCCTGCCCTATTCTGGAACCAATTTGTTGCATATCTTCTACAAATGCAACCAGTTTGTCGTACAGCTTCCCTCCTTCCGCTGCAATGGCTTCTGCATTGCGGGTTCTCCGCTCCTGCGTCCAGATGCTACTGACTGTTCTGAGCGTGGCCAAAAGTGTGGTAGGCGATACTACTATGACCTTGCGTTCCCATGCAAAATTGTACAATTCCGGGTCGCCCTGCATCGCCGCCGAAAAAGCAGCTTCTATTGGCATGAACAAGATCACAAAATCCGGTGAATTAAAGCCTTGTGCTGTTTGATAGTTTTTATCGCCAAGCAATTTCACATGGCTGCGAATGCTCTCGCAATGCGCACGAACGTAAATTGACCGGTCTTCATCAGTCTGCGAAGAAATGGCGTTGTTGTAGGCAATCAACGACACTTTGCTATCTATGATCAGATGCTTGTTCTCCGGCAAAAACACTACTACATCAGGGCGAATAACATCATCTTCACTGTTGGAAGAAGACTGCTGGGTTTTGTACTCGACACCATTTATCAGACCACTTCGCTCAAGAATTTTTTCCAATATAAGTTCGCCCCAATTGCCCTGAGACTTATTATCACCTTTCAACGCAACGGCAAGATTGTTGGCATCGTTGCTAAGCTGTTTGTTGAGGTCTGAAAGCAATCGCAACTCGGCCTTGAGATTGATGCGCTCATTGTTTTCTTCCTGATAAACCTTCTCAACTTTGGTTTCAAACTCCTTCAGTTTTTCCCTAAATGGCTGCAGAATTGTTCCAACTTCCCTTACGTTAATTTCTGTTGCCTTTTTCTGTTTGTCGTCGAAAATTCTGTTGGCCAATAGCTCAAAGTCTTTGGCCATATCTTCCCTGATCTGAATAATTCGTTTTTCCTGATCAGCCAATCTGTCTTCCATTGCCCTGACCTTCTCCAATTCTCCGGACAAACTGCGCAAAGCAGCGACCTTTTCTGCGTTCTCATTCGTCAGCTTTTCCTCTGCTTTTTGAATGTCATTTCTTAGCTGAGTAACCAATGAAGAACGATTGATGAGTTCATCCGAAATTCCGGCTGATCTCGATTTCATATAGAAATACACCAGCAGTCCACCGGCAAAAAGACCTATGACAAAATAAATCCATTCCATAGGGTAAAAATAAGGTGATTAAGAATAGCGCCCCACAATTCAGGGCACTTTGAATTCACTTCAGTTCGACAAATCAACTTATAGCAACTGGCTCAGACAATTACGCAGGCATGAAAGGAAAACTTCTGCCGGGATAAATGCCTGTTTTTCCCAACTGCTCTTCGATGCGAAGCAATTGATTGTACTTGGCAATCCTGTCGCTTCTGGAAGCACTTCCTGTTTTGATCTGTCCTGTATTCAGGGCAACAGCAAGGTCAGCAATTGTGGTGTCTTCTGTTTCCCCGCTGCGGTGACTCATTATAGAAGTATAAGAATAGCGGGTTGCCATTTGTACAGCGTCAATTGTTTCCGTCAAAGTTCCAATCTGATTTACCTTCACCAGAATTGAGTTGGCAATATCCTGTTCAATTCCCCTCGCCAGACGCGATACATTGGTAACGAACAAATCGTCGCCAACGAGTTGTATATGCCCGCCAAGCGCTTCTGTGAGCAGTTTCCATCCATCCCAATCATCTTCAGCGCAACCGTCTTCAATTGAAACAATCGGATATTTATCGCACCACGATTTCCAGTAGGTTACCATTTCTGAACTGGTCAACTCTTCACCCGTACTTTCGAGTACATACTTTTTCTTCTCCGCATTATAGAACTCTGTGCTGGCGCAGTCAAGCGCAATGCAAATGTCGCTTCCTGGTTTGTAACCGGCTGCTTCAATAGCCTGCATGACATATTGCAGGGCCTCCTCATTGCTTTTGAGATTAGGAGCAAAACCACCCTCATCGCCTACGTTGGTTGAAAAACCCTTGTTCTTGAGTACAGATTTGAGATGATGGAATACTTCTGTTCCCATGCGCAGTCCGTCGGCAAAAGTTTCAGCACCAACTGGCATGATCATGAATTCCTGAACATCCACTTTGTTATCTGCATGTGCACCACCATTGACGATATTCATCAGCGGAATAGGCAGCGTATTGGCACCAACACCGCCCACGTAGCGGTACAATGGCATACCGCATGCTTCAGCCGCTGCGCGGGCAGTAGCCAGCGAAACACCAAGAATAGCGTTTGCCCCCAGTATAGCCTTGTTGTCAGTGCCATCAAGTGCACACATTACTCGGTCAATAGCAACCTGATCAAAAACCGAAGCTCCGTTCAGTTCATCGTTCAGTGTTGAGTTCACATTCTGGACTGCTTTGGTGACGCCTTTACCGAGATATATTCCTTTGTCAAGATCACGCAGTTCAACTGCTTCATGCACTCCGGTGCTGGCTCCGCTTGGCACAGCCGCCCGACCGAAATGACCGCTGTCAGTAAATACCTCTACTTCTATTGTTGGGTTACCGCGCGAATCAAGAATCTGACGAGCGTGAATTTTTGCTATTAATGCCATAGTGTATTATTATATATGCAGGATACCTATTGTATGCCGCTGATTATTGACTAATTGCTATTTTCTTTTTTTCCAATATCTGTGTTATGAACTGATCGAACAGATATCGCGAGTCGTGCGGACCAGCGCTTGCTTCCGGATGATATTGAACCGAAAAAACCGGTTTATTTTTCAATCTTATGCCTGCAATCGTGCCATCGTTGAGGTGTTTGTGCGTGACTTCGATTTCCGAATTACTCTTCACTGAATCGTGCGAAATGACAAAGCCGTGGTTCTGACTGGTAATTTCACATTTACCGGAAATCAGGTTTATCACTGGATGATTGATGCCCCTGTGACCGTTGAACATTTTGACAGTCTGAAGTCCCTGTGACAGGCCTATCAACTGATGCCCCAGACAAATGCCGAAACCCGGAATACCTGTTTCTATCATTTCACGAATCAGCGCGATGGTTTGTGGCATAGCTGAAGGATCACCGGGACCGTTGCTGTACATAATTCCATCTGGCTGGAAATCGAGTATTTCAGCTTTGGTGGTATTCAGAGGAAATACTTTGAGATAACAACCTCGATCCGCAAGGCATCGAAGAATGCTGAGTTTGACACCAAAATCAAGAACTGCGACCTTGAATTCACTATCCGGATTTCCGTAATAGTAAGAATCACGGCAAGCCACGTTGCTGCTCAGTTCAAGTCCATCCATGGATGGAACTGCAGCAAGTTTTTTCTTCAGTGATTCTATGTCGGTGTCTTCCGAAGAAATAATACAATTCATTGCTCCTGCTTCACGAATATGATGAACAAGCGCCCGTGTATCCACATCACAAATTCCTGAGATATTGTCACGAACAAGAAAATCCTGAAGTGTTCCATCACCTCCTACCCTGCTTGCGATATCTGAAAACTTCTTGATGATAATGCCGGCAACCTTGCAGGTGGAAGATTCGATTTCTTCGGCGTGCACACCATAATTTCCAATATGGGCAGCTGCCATAACCAACACCTGTCCAAAATAGCTGGGATCTGTAAAAACCTCCTGATATCCCGTCATGGCGGTATTGAAGGCAATTTCACCGGTAGAAGTACCTATTACTCCACAAGACTTACCGTGAAAAACAGTGCCATCAGCAAGAAGTAACACTGCGGGTTGAATGTTCCGTATCATCGGGTGGCAAAAATAACCCTTTGGACACACACCCGATCTATGTTTTATAAACAAGAAACCAAAACAGTTATCTAAAGAGCAAATCAGGACGATGGTGTTTCGAGTAAACATGCGTCGTGGTGAAGGTGCCAAGAGGTCAGCATGAGTCGCCTGAGGCCAGACAGGACAGTTTTGAAGGAATGAAATACTTCCCGGTCATTAACACTTTAATATTAAATTTTGCACTAAACTTGTTGCTGAAAATCAATCATCTTTATCATGAAAAATTTACTTTTACCCTTATTCTCATTATTCTGCATTCAGATTTCAGCTCAGCTGGAAGTTGACACTACTATCACACCACAGCAAGCTGTGGAGGACATTTTCCTTTCGAATGGCATTTTTATTTCTAACGTTACTTACAATGGATTACCGGCCAATACGCTGAATACTTCACTAGGCGTTTTTTCATCCAACGGTTCCGGCATTGGCATTGAATCGGGCTTGCTGCTGTCAACCGGGCATGCCAAAGGTGCCGAAGGACAATATGATTTAGGAACCACTTATTACAACCCTACTGGTGGAGTTGAAGGCGATGTTGACATTTCAAATTTGGTATCAGGCTTGAGTTATGACGGTGCGATTTTGGAATTTGATTTCATTGCCACGGGAGACTCCATGGACTTCGTATATGTTTTCGGTTCAGAGGAATACGAGGAATTTGTAGGCACTTCATTCAACGATGTTTTCGGTTTTTTTGTTAGCGGACCAGGTATCAGCGGGACGTTTTCGAATGGTGCAGTTAACATTGCTTTGATCCCCGGTACAAACGATCCTGTAGCAATTAATACTGTCAATGCCAATATGAACTCACAATATTTTGTTTTGAATACAGGACAAATATTAGCGCAATATGATGCTTACACTACACCTCTACATGCGTGCATCGGCGGGTTGCAGATTGGCGAGTCATATCATATTAAGCTGGCAATTTCTGATGTAGCTGATATGGCATTGGATTCAGGAGTATTCCTTTCGGGAAACAGTTTTGTTCAGGCTTGCACAGACCAGTCACGCGATGGCGAGTGCCTTATTTGTGAAATTATGGGGCACGTGACATACACCGAAAACTGTGGTACACTTATTCTAAGCAATACATCACAGATCAACATTGAAACAACCGGATGTCGTTATGAAATTGGTTCAGACATTGAGCTGCCAAGCTGCGATGGCAATATTGAATACACGTTTGACGAGCCCGGTTTATACGAAATCAAACTTGTTTATGAAGTTGGCGATTTTTATTCGACATTCACCATCGGTGATGTTTATGTGAGCAATACCCCTCCCGCACAGCCTGTCATTACTCAAAACGGAGCAACTTTGATTGTTTCCAATGTGGAATCCGAAGCCAGTTATCAGTGGTATCTGAATGGCTCGCCAATCGCCGGAGCAACAGGTTCAGAGCACAATGCAACAGAATCAGGAGCTTATTATGTAACCTCTATCAACGGTTGTTTGAGCACATCCACCATTTTTAATGCAATTGTCAGTGGCGTGACTAACGGTGATTCTCAGCAGATGAAGGTCTATCCGAATCCTGCGGAAGGATTGTTCACCATTCAGCTGGCCGCGGGATCGGAGAACATTGGCATTCACGACCTGACCGGCAAGCTGGTTTATTCAGCCAATACCCTGGGTAAAAATCTTGAGATGATTACCCTTGCTCCAGGCGTATACACCGTCGTTTCAAAGAACGGCAGTGGATTCACCAATGGCTTTGAGAAGTTGATCGTCCGCTAGGTCTATTTTATTTTGTTCTCTCCATAATCCGCCCTGTCAGCCGCTTTAGTGAATGACAGGGCGGATTCTGTTTGTGGAAAAAGTGAACAAAAGATATCGATGTTGAACAATCGGTGAAAAAGTCGGTTAAAACTTGTTGATGCAAACGCTAAAAGGGTCATACTGGCTTTATCTTTGTGTTTGAATAGGAAATTAGATAAGCTCTTCGCTCAATGAAAAAAGGTTTGTGGGTTTTGATCGTATTGGTGATAGTAATGATAACCGCCAGCTATTGCCGCAGGAGGAAAGATGCATGTGCTGCCTATAATCGGGTTGAATTACCGAAACGGTAGTTGTTTCCTTCAAACAAAGAATTCCGGATTCCTATCTGGTGTAAGTCCTGTTAAGATTGTATCTAACAGTCTTCGGCGTTTTTCAGTCCAAGATTTTCATCAGTTCTCTTTGTAGTCTGAAAAATTCGTATACATTTACTGCACGTTAAGCCCCCAGCGATCCCGTGGCAAACAGGTTGATGGTTTTTGTTTGTAATTGCGGTGGTTTGGATTGGTACAGAGAAGTGCAATTCTTCTGGCGGTGCTCTCAAAGAGTATGGGTACAACGCCTGAATTGCCTGGCCTCGTTGTCGACACTGACGCTCTAGTCATTCATTAATTAACCAACAGGCGGAGTTTTCCGCCGGTCTAAAAACTTAACGTCATGCAGGTATTTGATGAAAATCACATCCGCAACATTGTGCTTGTGGGTGGGGCGAGAAGCGGCAAGACGACCCTTGCCGAAACCATGCTATTCGAAGCGAAAGTTATCTCCCGAAGAGGTTCGGTCGAACAACGGAACACGGTGAGCGACTTTCATGAACTTGAACACGAACGCGGTATTTCCGTGTATGCCACTCCCCTTCACACCGAGTGGCGCAACTACAAAATCAACGTGATCGATACACCGGGTCTCGACGATTTTATTGGTGAAATAGTAGCACCCTTGCGTGTGGCAGACACAGCAGTGATGCTATTCAATGCACAAAATGGCGTTGAAGTTGGCTCCGAAATCATCTGGCAATACGTCGATAAGTATAGAAAGCCCGTCATTTTCGTTATTAACCAGCTCGATCATCCCAAAGCTGATTTCGAAATGACCTACAATAGCATAAGGGAAAACTTTGGTTCCAATGCTGTGCTCATGCAATATCCTGTCAATACAGGCGAAGGTTTTAATACCATCATCGACCTGCTAAAAATGACCATGTATAAATTTTCTCCGGAAGGAGGAAAACCTGAAAAGCTTCCAATACCTGAGAGCGAAAAACAAACGGCGGATGAACTACATAATATTTTGGTTGAAAAAGCCGCCGAAAATGACGAATCCCTCATGGAGCTTTTCTTTGAAAAAGGAACACTCGATGAAGATGAATTGCGCAAAGGGCTTCACATAGGTATGCTCAACCATGAGTTGTTTCCTGTGATGTGCATTTCAGCTTTAAAAAATATGGGTGCCGGACGACTCATGAGCTTTATAGACAATGTTGCTCCCGGTTCCGATGAACTCAAGCCGGAAATAGCCGAAGACGGCTCATCTGTAGAATTTGCCAAAGAAGGACCAGCCGTTCTGTTTGTTTACCGAACAGAACACGAACCCAACCTTGGCAAGCTCACTTACTTCAAGGTACTGAAAGGAGAACTCAAAAAAGGTGCTCAATTAAAAAATTCGAATACCCATAGTTTCGAAACCATCAATCAGCTTTTCGTGATGGACGGACACAAACGCAATGCGGTGGATGTGCTCAAAGCCGGTGACATTGGAGCCACGCTCAAATTGAAAAACACCGATACCAACCACACGCTTCATGCACTCAGTTCGGAACTTAAGATACAGGCCATAGACTTCCCTTCGCCTCGCATGACGGTGGTGCTTCGGGCAAACAATAAAAAAGACGATGAACGTCTCGGCGAAGTTTTGAAAAAAATACATGAGCAGGATCCTACGCTGCAATACGAGCAGAGCAGAGAGTTGAAACAACTCTTGCTGCATTGTCAGGGTGAACTGCATCTTGCTACTACCAAATGGACTTTTGAAAAGGTCTACGGTATGGATGTTAGTTTCGACAAACCTAAAATTCCCTATCGCGAAACCATACTCCGCGCAGCCAATGCTACATACAGGCATAAAAAACAAAGCGGAGGTTCTGGCCAGTTTGCAGAAGTGCATATTCGCATAGAGCCCTGGTATGATGGAATTACTGAACCCTCCGGATTCAATATTCGCAACAAAGAAGTAATTGATCTTGAATGGGGCGGCAAGCTGGTTTTTTACAACTGCATCGTGGGTGGTGTTATTGATACAAGGTTTATTCCCTCGGTACTCAAAGGCATCATGCATAAAATGGAACACGGGCCATTAACTATGAGTTATGTGCGCGACCTCCGTGTGATATTGTATGACGGCAAAATGCACGATGTGGACAGCAACGACATTTCATTCCAGATAGCAGCTCAAATGGCCTTTAAAGAGGCATTTCACAATGCACAACCCAAACTTCTTGAGCCAGTGCATGAACTGGAAGTTTTTACACCGGATGAAAACGTAGGTGAAGTAATGAAAGACCTACAGGGTCGTCGTGGAATTATTCTGGGCATGGATAGTATTTCACACAATACAAGAATTACTGCCCGTGTTCCACTTTCGAATTTGCATAAGTACAGCACCACGCTGAGGTCGCTTACACAAGGAAAAGCTTCATTCAACGGACACTTTGTGGAATATGCACCTGTGCCTCCGGGCACGCAGGAGGAAGTAATAGCAGATCACAAGCACATGCATGAAGAAATTCATTGACAGCCTTGTCAGAAGATCTTCAAAGTGAATTCATGGGGCGAAGAGTAAATTTCAATTCGATGAACTATACTGAACTTTACCTTTTCACTCCTTTTCCAGAATCAACGACTGCATGGTGCGCAGTTCGCGCACTTTGTCGTCGTTGTTGGATGAGATATAGGCATGGATCAGGTTGTTCAGCATCCTGCTGATCATCTCCATATTGCTGCATGGACGGTAGAACCGCTCATCCTTGGGCAGATTCTGTTTATCCAAAAATTCATCTATTTCCTCTTTTTGGAGAATAGCACCTGAATTGAAAGGATTGATATAGAACAATACATCCGCGTCGTCACGGGTCAGACCAAGTTGAATGTCTTCTTCGTTGTGATCCAGATAACAAAGAATAAAATGACTTGGGAGATTCACGCCGAAGATCGGAAGATCCAGACTCGAGGCT
>JBEIHH010000057.1:0-20095 GCA_040381475.1 Crocinitomicaceae bacterium
AACTAATCAAAAGCAACTTCTCTATAGTGGGCAGCTTCTTTTTAAACCTGCGGTAGGCAAAAATGGTTGGATTTTACTGAATCCTTCGGATTCGAAAATTTGGAAGATTCGGTTTTCGGGAGAAGATTTATCCGTTCTATTAGGCGATCATAAGAACTTTGGGCCGAACTGGAATTATGAAGGAACCGAATTTACTTTTAATCATCAACTTGAGAATTATGAATCAATAGGTAATCCAATTTACGATTCAAGTTTTGCTAGCCTAGATACAATAACAGGAGTTTCATACACCAATATGAGTTGGATCAATAACAAATGGTTGAATGCAAGAGGTGACGCTAGTATTAGTGTATTTAATTATGATAGCGGAGAATTGCAACAGATAAATGTGGGACAGAGTAATGATATTGTGACATTTGTTAATGCTTGTTGGTCTCAAGACGGACAGCAAGCGTTTTTAGTAAGTTCAAAGGCAGGGTTGTACGAGTATGATTTTTCCTCACAGATACTAAAACACTTGCGATGTAATTGCAAAAATGATTACTATTTTAATTTAGGTACATGGGGAAATGACTTCCTTGTTGCGGTGCGTGAGAGGTGGACATCACTCGGTGGTTCTAATATTAACATATCGTCAACCATTGTTCGACTTCGAAAAGACGGCACAGAAGAGATTGAGATCATTATTCCTGATTGATGTGTTGCAACCCCACGGCAAACTACATCTTGATTCAAAGGTAAAAATTTCGTTCGGATTACTTTCCCCAATTCTGAGTGGTAAATCCGATGAACCGTACCCCTCTTTTCCGGTCCAAACTGCCCCCCTCATTTTCAATGGTCGTTTTTGGATTATTCGTGTGTCACAGGTCGAATTGTTTATATAATGTTTCATGGGAAAGGCATTAAAAGACAGCTATTTCAGCGAAAACCGATTTGTGATGAAGAGGCAGGGGTCAATGTGCTCCGGATTTTTGGGGACCGCTGAGTCTGATTGTCCACTTAAGTAACTGAATAAATGTAAGTTATTATAAGTATGCGGTGAATAATCGCTATATTCTCCGCATCTTTTGCGAAGAATGAACTGATAGTCCGGCGAATGAGCGCTATATTAGCCGCAAATAATGCGGAGAATATGGTGTATATCTACAAAAACACCGACTGGCCAAACTTTATATGGGATCAAGAACGCTTAATAAAGCCTCTTGCTGATGTAAGTCACCGCCAAGGGCGTCTCCTGGGGCGCATGGAAGGGCTTGGATTTCAATTACAAGCGGAAGCCACTTTGCAAGCCTTGACCATCGAGGTCATCAAATCAAACGAGATTGAAGGTCAAACCCTGGATGCTGATCAGGTGCGATCATCCATTGCGCGACGCCTGGGTATGGATATCGCAGGTCTCGTACCATCCGATCGCCATGTGGATGGTGTTGTTGAAGTGATTTTGGATGCGACACGTAATTATAAAGAAGCGCTTACCACAGATCGATTGTGTAGTTGGCAGTCAGCTTTGTTTCCAAGTGGTCGCAGGGGTTTGCAGAAAATCGTTGTGGGCGCATGGCGTGATAACAAGCCTGACGATCCCATGCAAGTTGTATCTGGTGCGATGGGAAAAGAGCGGGTTCATTTCCAAGCTCCCGCATCGGGAGTCCTTGATCATGAAATGAATCAATTTATGAACTGGTTTAACTCATCACATGAAGTGCACCCAATCCTAAAAGCTGCGATTGCGCATTTGTGGTTTGTAACCATACATCCATTTGATGATGGTAATGGCAGGATTGCGCGCACAATTGCCGATATGCAACTTGCGAGAGCAGATGGGACCCCGCAACGCTTTTACAGCATGTCTGCGCAAATTCGATTGGAACGAAACGACTACTATGACATACTTGAAAAAACACAGAAGGGGTCATTGGACATCACTGTTTGGTTAGAGTGGTTTTTGGGATGTTTGGATCGTGCTTTAATGGCCGCTGATGCGATTACTGGTGGAGTCATTGAGAAGGCGCGTTATTGGGAATTTCTTTCAACAAAGAATCTAAATGATCGCCAGCTACTGATGATGAAACGTCTGTTAGATGGATTTGTTGGTAAACTGAGTTCCTCTAAATGGGCAAAAATTACAAAATGCTCACAAGACACTGCTCTGCGTGATATTCAGGATTTGATCAATCAAAACGTACTTGTGAAAGATCAAAGCGGTGGGCGGAGCACAACGTATATGCTTGTTAAAAATTATTTCACCCAGTTCTGAAGGAATAGAGTATTACAATGTGAGGGCTTAATGGGACTTCCAAAAACCCTGTATATAATTCGACGAAATTCAATTTTATACATTGAAGGACGTTTGTCTTTCGGGCAAAAATTCATCGAATCCTTCACCAAATCTCAGTCACAGAGCTTCCGGCTATGCTCCTTCGATTTGGCTCGTCTTCGACGATTTTTTGCTCCGCGAATCACACACATGGTTTTTGGAAGTCCCCATAACCAGTCTGATTCGGAATACAGTGGTTATTTTGAAATGGAATTAGATGGTCAAACTGACCCAGCATTTGCTGTTAGGTTTAGACAGAATTTCCAGATGTATGACCGAAATAATCAGCAAATAGTGAGCGAAGAGTATCGGTTTGGGTTCGATGGGAAAGAAAAGGACAATGAACCTGCCTTCAATATGTTCAAATAAAAGTTTGAATCGTCAAAAGGAAAAATTGACTCTTCTATCAAATTTCAGTATCTTAGCCTGAGAAAACATTTACTTTGTGAAAGTCACATTAACCATGCCCGAGAGTATTCAATCGAAGACATTCGACCTTGCTCTTTACGTCGCTTCCAAAATGTATGAAGATGGCTTGCTTTCTGCCGGTCAGGCTTCTGAAATGGCAGGTGTTTCGAAGCGCACATTCATTGAACTAATGGGCAAATATGGTGTTTCGGTATTCAGCACTTCTGTTGATGATTTACGCAGCGACATCAACAATGCATGAGGTAGCAATCATAGCCGATACCAGTTGTTTAATTTCTTTATCTCGTATTGACTGCCTACATATACTTAAGGCTTTATACAGCGAAATTTATATTACCTCTGAGATTGAAATTGAGTTTGGTGAAAAATTACCGGAGTGGATCCTGATTCGCAAAGTAACTAACAAAAAGAATAAGCAAATATTATCTGCAATTTTGGATGACGGAGAAGCTTCTGCTATAGCCTTGGCTTACGAGTTCGAAAAAACACTTCTCATCCTTGATGATTTCAAAGGTCGCAGAGAAGCTATGCGACTAGGCTTCCAAATAACAGGTACTCTTGGAGTTTTGTCCAAGGCGCGAAGCAAAGAAATAATCCCATTCTTAAAGCCATACATTGATAAACTCATTGCGGCCGACTTCCGCATTTCACCAGAGGTATTAGAGGAACTATTAATCAAAAGTGGCGAATCTTAGCACTTTGCGGCAATCAATTTTAGCTCGAGACGGACTAACCGACTGTCATCAAAAATCCAAATCGAAATCCGCTTGCAAATCTTCGTGCATGCCTGAAACCGCTTTTTTGATTTTTTTCATCTGGTTGTCGTACAGATTCTGAAGCGCTGTGCTTCGGGTAAAATCTATTCCACTATACCGCAACTTTTTGCAGAAGTGAAGTAGTATAGATGCCTCTGCAACGGGAGATCCGGTGTATCGAATATACCTTGTAATGGTGCGCAACACCTTGCGGATTTTTTTTAGACGCAGATAAAAATTGACAGAGGAAAGAATTTCTTCAAAGTGCTGATCTATCTCCTCTTTGATCATGTCGATGTAAGCCGATTCATTCTCAGATTCAAAAAGCAGATAAGTAAGGAGCTCTTTGTTTTCCTTTTTAAATCGCGAAAGACGCAAACACAATTCGACAACTTCTTTTTCGGATTTATCCTGAAGTGCCTGTTTTAACTCATGAACTGTCGCGGATTTCATGGGCGATAGGGTTGGTTTTTGATCAGCGGATCGAGCAATTGTTCCAATCCATTTGTTTTGATGACATGCATCGTCGAAAGCAACATGCCGAGTTTTCCGTTGGGGAAACCTTCTTTTTCAAACCACTCAAGATATGAGACAGGTAGCTGATAAATTTTACGCCCTTTATATTTCCCGAAGGGCATCTCCGTGCTGATAAGTTCTTTCAATATGTTGGGATCGGCGAACATCGTTCAGGAAACATTTTGAATGGTAAATGTTTCTTTGTTCATGACAAAAGTGTCGTTGATTTTTTTACCGGAAAGTTGAATGGCAATCGGTGATTGTCGCGACACAACATAACACGAGATGTTGTCTGTTTCGATTTTACCGAGTCCTGTGGCCACCATGATGTTCATGCGGTCGCACTCATACAGCACACCATTGCCCTTCTGGTTGCCGTGCTCAGCGTTATGAATCTGATGCATTTGGTTGAGTTGAAGCTCCAACTCTGCAATGCGTTTGGTGAGTTTTTCCTGCTCAAGATGCATCATCGCACGGGATGTTTCGTGTTTGTCGCCTGCAGTGCTTTTGTTTTCGTTGGCAGCACCTGCCGACAGATCTGCGATCTCAGCGCGCAAACCACGAATCTGCTCCTCTATAAGTTGCACACAATGGTTGATGATGTTTTGTTTGAGCTCAGAAATCATGTGCGCAAATATGGCCTTATCGTGTGGCCTTTTGGATGAGAAGTTTGTAAAGGGTACTTCCAATAACTTCTTTCATGAATCGTCAAAATTCAAGTTTTGAGGCATTTTAATTTTTTAATTCGATGTTCATTTCGCCGAATACTTCGTCAAATCTCAGTTCCATAGCTACGGCTATGTAACTTCGATTTTCCTCGTCTTCGACAAAATGAACTATCGCGCTTCATTAAACAGGTTATTGGAAGTACCCTACAGTTATTCAGAATTGGCGTTGGGGTTTATATCGATGGATGTGTTGATCGGCTGCTTTTTCACTTATAAATACGCTTTAAGAAGACCATGTTACGATCTTCATTTAACCCGGATTCTGCAGTCGAATTTCTATTACGATCCAAAACACCTTCGAATACTCGCACTTGCTCGTTTCGGGTGCTTTCCGCATGGGCGGGATTAAATAACACCGTGGAGGACACCACGCCTGCGCGCCTGTCCCGAGATATTCGGGAAGTGCTCGTCTTCTTTGGTGTTTTGAATATCATGAACGAAATCGACTGCATGATCCTGGTTTAACCAAACAGGGCAACAAAATAGTACGGTCAATTTCATAATTAGCCATTATTCAATTTTGCCATTCAGCGGTAAGAAAATCTTTCATAGTAAGCTAATTTGATTAGAAGGTTTCGCTTTTTTCTTTTTGGCTAAAAATGATTTTGGGCTATTTACATGCTTTGCCAAAATGCGTTTTCCTTCTTTTTTTACATCGTCATTTTTTCTGAAACTCCACACCAAATCGCTTGCGTTTTTTCTTGTTTTCTCTACATCAACAATTGGCTTAGGATAATGTTTTCCAATTTCGCAATTATAAAGCTGCTGTTCAATTAAGCTAAGTTTATGTGGCTCGTGAATTAAATTCGCCGGAATGTTTTTAAGTTCCGGAATCCATTCCTTAATAAACAAACCTTCGCTATCATGTTCTTCTGAATTTTTTATAGGATTATAAATTCTAATGGTGTTGATACCTGTGGTGCCACTTTGCATTTGCAATTGAGGGTAATGAATGCCCGGTTCGTAATCCAAAAATTGCCGGGCTAAAAAATGTAACTCACGCCAGTCTTGCCAAAGATTAAAAACAAAAAAAGAAACTACCATAGCACGCATTCTAAAATTAATATAACCTGTTGCTACCAGGCAACGCATGCAAGCATCCACAATTGGTATTCCTGTTTGTCCGTTTTGCCATGCTATAATAAATTCTTCGTTCTTAGATTTGATTAACGAGTTGTATGCGCGATTAATATTCTCAAATTCATAGCGACACTCGTCTTCAAACTTTTGAATGAAATGACAATGCCAATGCAACCGGGAAATGAAATTGGACAAGGCTCTTTTGTTTAATGAAGTATCGTAGTGTTGCTTAGTGTATTGATAAACCATGCGCATGCTAATGTTTCCATAAGCCAAATAGGGCGACAAACGACTACAGCCAGTGCGACTTAGTAAAGGTTTGCTTATATACTTGCTATAATTGATATGACGTTCTTTTATGAAATTTTCAAGGTACCGCCAGGCCCAGTATTCGCCACCTTCCTGAAAATTCTTATTTCGAGTGGTGATTTCGGTGTTTAAATCTTCCCCCTTCAGCTGGCAGTATACTTCATCGTTGAGATGTATAGTATTCCAATCTTTTTCATAAATAAATGCGGGTGCCGAGCTCATTTTTGTTTCCCAAAGTTTTTCCCATTCTTTTCGCGATTTCAATTTGCGAACAATGCCATTGGTTTGATATTCTTTCCAAACAGCATTGTATTTCTGAAACAATTTTTTCATTTCCTTATCACGTTCATAGGTCAGTCCATTACCAATTTCCTGAGATGAAAAAATTGTATTTATAGCATAGGAATTTAGCAATGTTTCAAAAACCAATTTAGCTTCATTATGAAAAATAAATAGTTCAGCATTCAGACATTTCAATTTCTCATTCAACTCTTTTAAAGACTCATAAACAAATCGCCAATGCCTTACATCACTGTCGTGGTAAGCCATTACCGAAGGTTCAAAAATATAAATCAATAAAAATGGCAGCTTTGATTGTTGAGCAAAATAAAGCGGTTCATGGTCAGTCAAACGCAAGTCGCGTTTAAACCAAACCAAATTAATCTCTAGCTTTTTCATTACAGTTTTTCAGAAATTTCTTCTGGCCATCTATCCGTTTTGGCATAGGACAATCTCGATAGTTGACGGGTGGTATGATAGCAGTCTATACCAGATATGGTAATCGTTTCAGCTTTCTCAATATCAATGGCGCCATGCGTAAGTAAGCAGTTTTCGGGTAAGAATATTTCTACTATTTTGCCAATAATTAAAATGGTTCCGTTTATTCTTATTTCATGCTTTTCGACAAAATCCACACCATATTTAATTTGACTTTCTTTTACATAAGGTGCAGGCAAAAGTTTACCAAATTCGGGAGTCAATCCTGTTGCATCAAATTCTGAAACATCTTTCTGATAGCGAGCTGAAGTTTGATGTGCTTGTTTGTAAATTGCTTCATTTATATGATTTATCGTAAAGCACTTTGTTTCTAAAATATTTTCTAAGGTATGTCTGCTTGTCGAGTCAGGCCTATTTATAAAGCCAATTAATGCAGGGTTTGAACCTAAATGAACTACGGAACTAAAAATAGCAAGGTTGGTGTTTCGAATCTTGTCAATAGAACCAATAAGTGAAGCACTTTTGAAACCACTTAGCGAGTTAATAAAGGAGGCTCTGAAGCGGGGCTCCATTTCTAAAATATCCTTGGTTGTTAAATAATTTATTTTCAATTTATATCAATTTAATTTTATAGTGTATTTCGTTTTTTTAAACAAGTTTTAGTTATTTATAAATACCCTAAATGACCTCCTCCCGATTTAAGCATATTCGTGTGACTTTTCCTATATCACCTCTTCCGATTTTTCGATGTTGTATATCTCCTTAAACCCTACGAGTTCGCACTTGATATTCTTGATAGGAGATCTGATATCTTTAAATTCACGGATAATATCCAGCACATCAATGTCTATAAACGCAGTATCTGAAGCATCAATCAGCACGTGACTATCGGGCGGTAAATGATCAAGCGTTTGACGTATACTCGCTTTGTTCAAAAATGAAACTTCCTGAGCCAGTCTCATCACAATGACATTGTTTTGATTTTTGTTCAGATGAAAATAATGTGAGTTTTTCAAATTACCATGAAGTACGCCGCCAAGCGCAGAGAGCAGTCCAACAAATACACCTATCAGCAATCCATATCCTTTTACAACAGGAAAAAGGACAAATAAGTCGATATACAGAGTGGTTACAACCGTTACAACAAAAGGCACCAATTGATACTTTCCATTCTGATAAACAGCTTTAAAAAATTTAACGCTGCTCAGCTTATAACCCGTGAGCAATAGTATTGCTGCCAATGCAGACAAAGGGATTTTATTGAGTACGCCGGGAATCAAAAGAATGAAGAACAACATCAGCACTCCGTGCAAAATGGCAGCGAATTTTGACTTTCCGCCGGCGTTGATATTGGCACTGCTTCGAACTATTACACTCGTGATTGGCAGACCTCCAATGAATCCGGCAATGGTATTGCCAATACCCTGAGCCATCAATTCTCTATTGACATTGCTGATATTGCGCTCCGGGTCGATATTGTCAACTGCCTCTATGGACAACAGTGTTTCAAGAGAGGCAATGATGGCAATCATTACACCTGTGATGATCACTTTGATGTTGGTGAAACCATGAAGATCAGGCAAGGTAAAGAAACCGAAAAAATCGGACACCGATTGGGCAATGGGCAATGTGACAAGGTGATCATTCGATACCATGTAAGCACTGTTCGTTCTGATGAGTACTTCATTTGTTATAACAGATACAATTACAGCAGCCAGGGCGCCGGGAAAGAACTTGACCCTGTTCTTTATGAATGGTCTTTCCCAAAGGAGCATGATAGCTATCGACAGAAGACAAAGCAACAGAATACCGACGTCGATGTGTTGAATAGGCTGAAAAATCTCATGCATATCGCCAAATGGCATCAACTCTGTGAGGTGACCCTGCTCGTCTTTGTCATAACCCAATGCATGTGGAATCTGTTTTGCTATGATCAATATTCCGATGCTCGTCAGCATTCCTTTGATGACACCAGAAGGAAAGTAATTGGCAATACCGGCAAGTTTTGCAATAGAAAAAATAACTTGCAGCAATCCCGCGATAATGACCGCACACAGAAACAACCGGAAATCACCAATATTATGAATTGCTGAAAGCACAAGTGCGGCAAGACCTGCTGCCGGTCCGCTCACGCTCAGTTTTGATGAACTCAGCATACCTACGACAATACCACCAATAATTCCTGAGATGAGTCCGCTAAAAAATGGTGCACCGCTGGCAAGTGAAATACCCAGACACAATGGCACGGCAACCAGAAACACTACGATGCCTGCCGGTATATCATTCTTCAAATTTTCAAACATATGCAAGTGATACAAACTTCATACTGATATCCAGCACGATAACGGCGATGCACATCCATATTTTCTGGATAAATCGGTTAGTTCTCAAGATTTTCATCACGAAGCGAATATAGCCCCCCTTGCGAATCTTCAGTAGTTAGATTTTGTAAAAGCAGAAATGATTGATTGAATAAAACCATGCTACTCAGCATATCAAATGAAGCAGCTGTTTAGGCTGAACGCTGCTCAATATGAAGAAAGAGCAAGAGAAGAAAAACAATCACTTCTTCCAACGCTCCAACCGGGGAATTGGACGGGTGGCCAGCCATGCGATGATGCCGTTCATACCGCTTTTTTTCATTTCCTGAATACAATACTTCTGCATTTTCTCCGGTGTATCGACTTCAGGAGGTGTTAGAAACGCTCCGTTTTCATAACACATAGAGCAATACTTTTTGCAGATGCTGCCATCCTTTTCAGTGCCCCCACCCTTTTCGTCTTTTTTCAATGGGAAACCACAACTCTGGCAAAACTTATATTCATTCATGAACTGGATTTTTCGCTAAGCAAATGTAAACGATTAGAATAAATTGACAGCTGACATTGCTCATCGCGCCTTTGGCCGGATTCGTTTGCAGACAGGATTCAGACGCATTTATCCATCAACCTTAGTTGAATAAAGGAAGTTGAACTTCCCTTTTGGTTAGTTTTGATGAAACAAGAACAGATTGTCATCTTCTAACATATAAAGGTATTTGTCAAAAAATGTTGCATATCACAAAATGATCATTCTCTGCATGATCTTGTTGCTGCCTTCCTGCGCAATCGAAAAACGAAAATATCTCCCCGGTTACCATATTGATTGGCAGCTTCAGGGCCACCAAAAAAGCAGATCGAATCATGAGGTTCATCTTGAGGCATCGCCTCAAAAAGATGCAATGTCATATACAAAGGAAAATGAGGACAAGGATTTGTCGGCTTCGTCTGAACACGGTGGGATTGATTTTATTTATTTGAGCATCAGCAATCCTGAGTGCAGCGCTTACGAATCCGGGAAGTGCAAGCAGTCTGATCAATCAACCAACTCAAATACTGTCGCACAGGAGCCACAACCCTTGCAACCGGACACACTGGCATCCGCCGAAAGGTCGACTGCACAAAACGCAGGTATTGCTGCAACCACGGGTGTAGTCTTTGGCCTGAATCAACTTGCCATCGACATTGCATTGGCAACATTTGCACGCAATACAGGAAGCAGTCTGAGTCTTGTGCCCGCGATTTCCATTTTCGGATTATCAGCAGCAGGAATGATCATACTCACAAGTATTCTGGTCGCCGTAACTGTTTTTTTGATTCTTACAATTCAAAAACGAAAAAGAGCGAAAGCTGTGAGCGCAAAAAAATGAGAATAACCCAAGCAGGTTAATGAATGACAATCATTTCCCGGCTTGTTCTTCCGTGTCGATCTCTGATATTCAGAATATATAACCCGGCATCCAACGCAGGAAGTTGGAGTATCGTGTTGCCTTTTGGAGTCATCGGACAATTGTGAACGAGTATTCCCTTCGAATCGAACAATTGGATATCCGGATTGTCGAAAGATTCGATACCAATAATTCTAATTTGATCGACGCAAGGATTTGGATAAACAACAACATTAGTATTGCCGGATTGTACGTTCGTGGTTGCACTTCCACTTTGATGCGTTATTTCAATATTGTCTATTCCGTAATCACACCATGCTGCACCAATGGTATTGTATCTGAATCCAATTCTGAATGTGCCTAAAAGGTTACTGACCTGGAACAACATTGGTGACCATTCACCGGCAGGTCCGGGAGTCGAAAGATTACCCAGAAAAGTAGCTCCGCCATCGTCGGGATCCGGACTGCCGCTGACGATGTAAAGCTCGCAATTGTCGGAAGTCGGGTTGCTGAATCCTGTCTGTCTGACCATGAGTTCCACATTGAATGGCCCGGTATTGGTCATTTCCGGAGAAACAATCCAATCATACACGACTTCATCTGCCCCGGCACCAACGTTGTAGCCGTGAAATAAAGCACTCGGAGCCGAAAAGCCCGTGCCATTCATGCCCCAGGTGGAAGGACCGATATCACCCAGCTGAAACAACAACCAGCCCTCCTGAGAGGAGGGCGTATCAAAATTACACAAATAAGGCAGAACTTGCGCCTGAACAGTGGAATTGAACAGCAAACTAACGCAAAGAAGAATTGGTAAAGTTGTTTTCATGGTAAAAGGGGTTCTTTTTAAGACACTATTTTAGGTCAACAAGTTGCTTTTTACTTTCTCATTTTGTGGGAAAGAATACATTTCAACAGTGCATACCCGACCCTTGCGCGACAGCTGCTGCAGACAAATATCTACTATCCAACATCGAGGTACTTGTTTTTTGAACTGATTGCCTTGAATGTTTTTTTTAGGATATTCGCAATACAGTTCTTGGTGTGTTTGTTTGAAATATGTCTTTCTTTTTTTCTTGATGAAAAAGGAAACAAAAAAAATCAAGGTTGTTGAGAAAATCCTTGAAATCCTCAATATCTCTGGGCAGACAAATCCAAACTCCTCCCTTCTTCAAAAATGGTCAAAATGTGTGATGATGTGAATTGAAAGGCTGACATTTTTGAAGCCGGTCGTCCAACAGGGATTTGTCTTTTACCCTGCGTTGTTGGGATTTGTAAAGATTTTCTCAAAGGCCGCTCCCGTCTTCTATCAAAGGTCAGTGTTCAAACGAGTGGCGCAGCAATGTCAAAGACTTTTCTTCAATCAATTTCCGGGGACCACGGCAAAATAATAGCCGGTGGACCATTCTCCCCGTACATTCCCTCAACCCCATCAACCCCATCGTCATTTCGACCGGGAAAAATGGCCTCGAACAGAGCGCCACTTTCATTGGCCATTCGCTTGCCGCCTCTGCCCGCTTTGCCTGCCTTGCCCCCTGCTCCACCAGAGTTGTTGATGTTCAATTGTGCCAGATATTTTTCAGCATCAGGAGCTACATAAATTTCAATAATACCTCCGCGTCCGCCTTTACCTCCGTTACCTCCATTGCCACCAAGGCCTCCATTCTGTGCAGCACCCTTTATAGCCTTTCCACCTGCGCCGCCATTCCCGCCTGTACCTCCGTCAGCTCCTTTTATTATTATATTTAATCTTGTAGTGGCCGGAATGAGTGTGTATTCATTGATGATATGCTCGTAGTCCGTTTTGACACGCAACAAGGCAGAATCCTGATCCAGCCACATATATACCTTGAGCAAGCGGGCGTCGGCACCTGCCTGACCATGTTGCCCATCCTGACCATTTTGTTCGCTGACACCATCTTTTCCATGCATACCATCCAATGCCGGAGGTTCAGAATAGTAAGCGGTTTCCGCATCTATGAAGGTTAGCGTCAATTCTCGCGTGTCATATACATCCTGATTTTCATTGCAGATAATGGAAACGATCGGATTGATCATGGTTTCCTTCACATCCCGACCAATTATAATTCTGCCATTGCTAACCACCTCCTTTCCATAATAAAGACTAAGGAGATCGGGTGAAAGCATCGACTTTTCAGACCAGGGTTGACATGTGTAAACGATCCTATTGTCGTAACGAACCTGAACAGTAGGAATAATTACAGCACCTGGAATGACCTGGTTCGCATCATCCAGTATCAATTTCAATGCAACCGGCTTTGGCATAGGGATGTGAAGCGTATCCACCATGGAAACATCCTTCTTGTGCTTCGCAATGAGGGTCAACGTATTGTCATTGGATTTTACCTTCTCCTTATCTACGAGAATCTGTCCTTTTTTGACAACTCCCTGCGCACAGGTTATGTCGAAGTTTCGCCATCCCATGCTTCCCTGCAGATACCCTGTGGTTCTTTTGTGCACACCTGATGCTGTATTCAACTCCACGCCGAAAGCAAGATTGCCATCCAGAAACCATGCTCCTTCGGTATCAGCAACCAAATTGAATGACTTTTTTACCGGGATTTGAGCGTGGCTTATGGCGCCAAAAAACAAAACCAGGAGTAGCGGCAAAATCAAAGAACTTCTAAAATCAACTTTACAAATCCACTTCATGGTCAGAATATTGCTTTCTTTATGCGCTCAAATCTACATCTATGAAGTTGATTTCTTTTAATGTAAACGGAATACGAGCGACAGTAAAAAAAGGGCTTTACGATTCCATTGCAAAAATGGCGCCAGATGTCTTGTGTTTTCAGGAAACGAAGGCCAACGACGAGCAGGTAAAGGAAGCACTTTCAGGACTCTCGGGATATTATCTCTATAGCAATAGCGCCGAAAAGCCAGGATACAGCGGTACAGCAATCTTGACCAAATCCAAACCACTGAGCGTTGTAAATGGAATTGGCATTGCAGATCATGACAATCAGGGAAGAACCATCACCGCAGAATTCGAGAAATTTTATGTCGTTAATACCTATGTACCCAATAGCGGACAGGAACTGGTAAAACTTGATTACCGCGTGGAATGGGACAAAGCGTTGCTTGCATATCTGATGACACTGGAAAAGAAAAAGCCCGTGATCTGGTGCGGAGATATGAACGTGGCGCATCAGGCCATCGATCTTGCAAATCCAAAATCCAATTACAATAAAAGTGCTGGTTACACCCAAAAAGAAATTGATGGCCTAACCAATTATATTCAGTCAGGATTCGTGGACACATTCAGGCACTTTTATCCTGAAGTGGTGAAGTACAGCTGGTGGAGTGCGAGATTCAATTCAAGGGCCAAGAATGTTGGCTGGCGCATTGATTATTTTTTGGTGTCAAAAAAACTGATTCCGGAAGTTCAAGATGCATTTATTTTAAATGAAATCGAGGGTAGCGATCATTGCCCTGTTGGTATCGAAATCAAATGAAACGGGTAGAATTTCTTCTTTTCATTCTTGCAGTGCTCGCAGTGTTGATGCGGTACAATGACATTCCCGGATCGCGGCAGATTATTCTGTTTGCGATAACAGTGCTGACGTCGTTTTATATTATTACAGGTATCGGAATCACGAGGAGAACATTTTTTCTGACCGCCATGAAATACCATGCGCATGGTATGCGGCCTGTTTTTTATGCCAGAGCGCTGGGAGGAATCACTTTTGCATTTTGCCTTTTTACATTTTACCAGCATGAATATTATAAACCATGGCGTGAAATTCTGGGTATTGTAGCGGCCTTGTTGCTCACCATTGTCATGTTTATGGCACTGGCACTTGTAGAAAAAAGAGATATCGAAATGAGTCGCCCTTTGCTTCTGAGATCAACCGTGGCATCTCTCATTCTCATTTTCTATACGACAATACCAATACATAAAAGGCTAAGCTGGCAATTCGATGATCAATACCACAGAGAAATACTGGAGTATTCGATTAAAAATCCACACGACGAAGAAGCACGGAATGAAGTTGAAGAATACGAAAGACGCCTGGAAGGCCTGGCTCCCTCTGAAGATCAGGGTGTAGAAGAAACCCAGTAGTGACCGTCGTTATAACATTCCTTTTTCCAGATTGGAACAGTTTCTTTGAGTCTGTTCATCAGATGCGCACAGGCTTCAAATGCGTCTGCCCGATGAGGTGATGAGATTTTCGCAATCACAGCCATTTCGCCTGCATTGACAATTCCGAGTCGGTGATGCAACAGCACCTGATTGACCTCCGGCCATTTCGCCTTTATCTCTTCAGCAATTTTTTCCAATTCACTTATTGCCATTGGCTCATAAGCATCAAACTCAAGCCGGAGAACTTCTTTTCCTTTGGAGAAGGGACGAACCACACCTTGAAAGATGACCTGAGCACCATCCGCTGGTGACACCGGCGAAAATTCAAGCGGCTGATATGTGAGCAGAATATCAGCCACCGCTAACAGGAGGAATTATTGCAACTACATCGCCTGGTGCAATCAGGGTTGAATCTGTAGCATATTTTTCATTGACGGCGATGGCCCATTTGTTCAATCCGGACAACAGCGGATAAGTGGTGCTGAGCCATATCCGCAGGCTTTGAACATCTCTAATATCCGAGTTATCGACAGTTATTTCGTTGCCGACAATTTCGCGCGCTACACCAAATGCAAGTAAACTGAACCTCATACGTATTTCCAAAGAATGCGCAAAGATGCGAAGAGAATGATGGCTGCGGTGATATTCCGGACAAGCTTCTGGCTAAACCAAGAACTACCAAACCGGGAACCAATGTTACCGCCAACCAACACGCAGACTATCAGGATCAGCGATGATGCATTGAGCGATGCTGAGCCTTTTATCCAATGAATAACCAATCCCGCAATGGAATTGACAAGAATAAAAAGCGAAGATGCGCCAGCAATGTGTTTGGCACTACCCCAGCCTGTCAAATGGAGTAACGGAGACAGATATACACCTCCGCCTATACCTGTGATACCAGATACAAAACCTATAACCATACTTGCAGGAAACAGCAAAATACTGTTTCGCGGTTCTTTGATATCAAGAGATTTTTGAGGTTGAAAGAGCATGAAAATACCAGCCAGAAAGAGACAAACTGCCAATATGATGAAGTAATGTTCTTCCTTCATCTCGATGAAAGCTCCTGCAATACATGGCGGAACGCTGAACAGAAGCAGCATGGTGACAGGTCTCAAAGCCAGCCAGCTCTTTTTATAGAAATTCAAACTGCCCTGTGCAGTAACGACCGCGTTGCATGACAATCCTGTAAGTCTGACCCATGAAATATCCTGACCTCTCTGCGCCAGCAAAGCCAGATACATACTGCCGCCGCCAAAACCTGCAGAGCTGTATATCAAAGCAATCAAAGCGAACAAGATTCCATTGATGATCGTCAAGGCTTTCAGAATTAAATTGAACGGACTTTTGTGTCGCAAAATACACCATATGACAACAATCTACCATCCATCGGCAAGTCGAGGAGGAGCTGACCACGTCTGGCTCAAAGCAAAACATTCATTTTCATTTGCCGGTTATTATGATCCGGCGAGAGTTCATTTCGGCGCATTGCGCGTGCTGAATCAGGATGAAGTGGCACCGGGAATGGGCTTTAGCATGCATCCGCATGACAATATGGAAATCATTACCATACCGCTCGAAGGCCAGATTACACACAAAGACAGTATGGGCAATCATGGCACCATCACCGCTGGCGAAATTCAGGTAATGAGCGCGGGTACCGGTGTTCGTCACAGCGAAATGAATGGCAGTCAACAGGATAAATTACACCTGCTTCAAATCTGGATTTTCCCTGATAAAGAGAATGTAGAGCCACGATATGATCAGTTGAAATATCCTGAACTAAAAGAAAATGAACTTGTTCAGATACTTTCTCCGGATTCCAGCGATCAGGGAGTCTGGATTCATCAGCAAGCATGGTTTCATCTGGGTAAAATTTCATCGGGAAATGCTATACAATTTCAATTGAAAAGGCCTGCATTGAGTGGGGTGTACATTTTCGTGATTGAAGGAAAAATAAATGTGGAGGGACAAGACATGCAATCCGGTGATGGCTTAGGTATTTCAGATGCTACAGATTTTGAAATTCACTCCCAAGAAGACGCCAAGGTCCTTTTGATGGAAGTTCCTATGAGTTTCTGACACCATTCCATGTAGTTCTCTTGAATTTCCGAAATGGTCAGGCATCTCAATATGCATAAGCATATAAGCTCGGCTGGCGAGTGCATAAATTTTCCGATCTTCGCGCTATGCAGACCGAAAAAATCTATACGCTTTCCGCTGTTACAGGCAGCATCAGGAAAACCCTGAGCGAGCGATACGGTTCGCCATTTTGGGTGAAAGCCGAAATGAACAAGCTCAATTATTACAGCCACTCCGGACATTGTTATCCGGAATTGGTTGAAAAAGACGGCTTGCGTGTTATTGCACAAATGAAGTCGACTTTCTGGCAAGCCGATTATCAGCGTGTCAACAAAAAATTTCTTGAAATTCTCAAGGAACCAATCAAAGACGGAATCAAAATTTTGTTTCAGGCACGGATGACATTTGATCCGGTGCATGGCCTGTCGCTGCATATTCTTGACATCGATCCATCCTATACGCTGGGTGATCTTGAGCTGGAAAAAAAGGAAACGATTGAAAGACTCAAAAAGGAAGGTTTGTTCGAACTGAATAAACGACTGTCGTTACCCCTGCTGCCTCAACGCATAGCGATTATCTCAGTTGAGACAAGCAAAGGATTTGCAGATTTTCTGCAGGTACTTGAATCAAATGAATCCGGATATCGCTTCTTCCACATGCTTTTTCCGGCCTTGCTGCAGGGAGAAAAGGCTATTGACTCCATCAATCACCAGCTCAATACGATCCGGAAACTGATCGGGCACTTCGATGTGGTTTGTATCATTCGCGGAGGAGGTGGTGATGTAGGACTATCATGTTACAACAATTATGAGCTTGCCAAAACAGTTGCCTCCTTCCCTATCCCGGTATTGACAGGCATTGGTCATGCGACCAATGAAACTGTAACTGAAATGGTGTCGCACCTCAATGGAATAACACCTACACGGATTGCAGAAGATCTGATCCGTCAATTTCATCTGTTCGCAAAGCCGGTGGAAAATGCAAGGCAATACATTGCGCAACAAGCCAAGGTTTTGGTTGCTGATGAGGGCAACAGGCTGCGCAATGAGGTGAGATTATTTAAGAACAGCACAGAAAATTTGGTTTCGAAGAACGGACAATTGCTTCGAACAGAAAAAAGCAACATTGGTACTCACGTTCAATATTATTTCCAGAAGAGCAAACAACGGATTCAGTTGTTCTCAACCGACACACAAAAAGCGAGTAACTCTTATTTGAAGTCGGTACATCAGGAAGTGAAATATGTAATGAACGTGCTTCAGAAAGATTCAAAAACATCGATTGAAAAGAATCTGCAGGGAATACTGAGACTGGAGAGTGAAGTAAACATGCTTAGCCCGGCTCAGGTGCTTAAGCGCGGGTATAGTATTACTTTGTTCAACGGAAAATCTTTGAAGGATGTTGAAGAATTAAGCCAGGGTGATGTTGTGCGAACTATACTTGCCAATGGAGAAATATCAAGTGAAGTAGTTTCATTAAAACAGGAATCATGAAAGACAACCCCAACTATACAGAGGCATTTGAAGAACTTCAATCCATTGTTCGTGATATCGAGCAAGGAGAAATTACGGTGGATGAATTATCAGAAAAGGTGAAGCGTGCAGCAATGCTGATCAAAATATGCAAACAGAAGTTAACCACCACCGAGGAAGACGTGAGCAGAATTCTCAAAGAAATTGAAGGCATGGAAGGTGCCTGATGTACTCACGACAACTCCAAAATGATTATATAAGCTTTTCGCGAAGCGCCTTGCTTACCGCCTCTCCCATGGAGTGCACGTGCAACTTTTCGTAGATTTTTCTCACGTGAGAATTGACCGTATGAAATGATATATTCTCTCTGGTTGCGATCATTTTATAACTCAGACCGTCGACAAGCAGACTCAGAATATTCTTCTCCCGGTCGGTAAGCGCGTATTGATTGCCTGTTGATGTGCCTTGCTGAAAAAACCTGAGAACTTTGCTGGCCATTTGAGGTGACATGGGAGCACCGCCTTCTATGGCTTCGCGAATAGACGCAATGATCTTCTCCGGCGAAGCCTTCTTGAGCAAATAACCTGATGCACCTGCTTTGATACTTTCGAAAAGATTTTCATCGTCTTCATAGACAGTTTGCATGAGCACAAGAATATCAGGATACTTCGCCTTGATACGCTTCACGCCCTCGATTCCATTGACATTGGGCATTTCTATGTCCATCAGTACCAGTTCAGGTCTGCATGAGGCGATGTCAGATTCAACCTCTGAACAATCATTGAATCCTCCCACGAATTCAATATCGTCGTACATATCTAACAAATAATGCAAACTTTCTCTTCGCTCTTTGCTATCATCATAAATGGCTACCCTGATTCCCATGTTCTATTATTATTTAATTCACGTCCCTGCCTATCAAAACATTTTTGACAGGAATTTTACATTCCAGTTTTGTTCCACCGTGCTGATGCGAAATGATATGCAATTTTCCACCGAGAAGTTCCAATCTCTGGTTCATGCTTCGCAATCCATTTCCAGAAGAAGCCTGTACCACATTGAATCCAATACCATTGTCAGAAATGTTGAATATAAGATCATCACCCTGAATTCTAAATTCAATATGGATGCCACTAGCCTTGCTGTATTTGCTGATGTTGTTGATGGCTTCCTTAAAAATCAGATACAAGTTCTTTCGCGCATGCATATTGAATTGTAGCTGTTCTGTCTCCGCGCCGATTGCATATGTAAGGGTTATTTCATTGCTTCCCAAAATTTCCGAAGCATATGACTTCATTCTCAAAAGCAAACTTTCAGCAGCATCATTCCGGGGATGAATACTCCAGATGATGTCGCTCATTCTTTCCATCATGCCGGCGCTTGCAGACAATATTCTCTCATTGAGCGATTTTGCTTCAGCCGGATTCGCATCGAACTTACGCTCCAGAGCAGTGCTATATATGCGAATACTCGATAGCGCTGCACCGATATCATCGTGCAGATCAGAGGCTATTCGGTTACGCTCTAATTCAATCGCCTTCAACCTGTCTTCAACAGATTTTAGTTCCAATTGCCGTTCCTGAACTTTCAACTGATTCAGATACTCAAGCTGCTGAATTCGTTGACGTTGTTTGTAAAAACGAACCGAAAGAACGATCACAACAATTAATATGCATGCCAACAATGACACAACGATGGTAATGATATTGCGCAATGCCAGCTGGTTTTGTTGGGCTTTGTTTTTTTCATCCGCTAAAAGCAACTTTTGATTTTTTTCATAGAAGTTCTTCAAAATACTGATCCTCTGTTCCTGTTGCTTGAGGTTGACCTCCTGGTGGTTCTTATTAAGCTTCGAAAGAAGGTCATTGCCCTTCTTTAACTC
>JBEIHH010000058.1:0-19371 GCA_040381475.1 Crocinitomicaceae bacterium
CCATGATCAGGCCTAGTCTACTTGAAACTATCAAGAGCCCTGGTGAATGTAATTCTCGTCTGGTGCTAAATTCAGAATCCACTTCTTGTCATGAATTTCCTGATCCCATTTAACAAACCATATTTTACAGGAAAAGAAACTGAATACATCCACGATGCCGTCGCGTCCGGAAAAATTTCAGGTAATGGAAAATACACCCTATTATGTCAGCAGTTTCTTGCAAAAAAATTCGGTTTCACAAAATGCCTGCTCACTTCCTCGTGCACCGATGCATTGGAAATGGCGGCAATTCTGATTGACATCAAGCCGGGTGATGAGGTGATCATGCCGTCTTACACCTTTGTTAGCACAGCCAACGCATTTATACTGCGCGGAGCTAAAATCGTATTTACTGATAGCCGAAAAGACCATCCTGGAATGGATGAAGATGCTATTGCCGGATTGCTATCGCCCAGAACCAAAGCCATTGTTGTGGTTCATTATGCCGGTGTGGCATGCAACATGGAAGTAATCATGGCATTGGCTGAAAAGCATGGACTGTTTGTGATCGAAGATGCAGCTCAGGCAATAGATTCCTATTTAATCAATTCAAAAGGAGAAAAAAAAGCACTCGGAAGCATTGGTCATCTTGCTGCTTTTTCATTTCATGAAACCAAAAACATCATCAGCGGCGAAGGAGGCTTGCTTGCCATCAACGATGAGCGATTTACCAATCGCGCAGAGGTTATTTGGGAAAAAGGCACCAACCGATCGGCCTTCTTCAGAGGTGAAGTTGATAAATACGGCTGGGTAGATATTGGTTCATCTTTCCTGCCATCCGACATCATCGCAGCATTCCTCTGGGCGCAGCTTGAAAATCTCGAAGACATTCAGCGCAGGCGAAAAATATTGGTGGAACAATATGCTCAGGGCCTTTCATCATGGGCGAAAGAACATAACATTCTGCTTCCGGTGATTCCTGATTATGCCACCAACAATGCGCACATGTTCTACCTCGTATGTAAAAATCTTGAACAGCGCACCGCTTTGATAGCGCATCTGAAAGCCCAAGGCATATTGTCTGTATTTCATTACATCAGTTTACATTCCAGTCCATTCTATCAGGAAAAACATGACGGAAGGGTATTGTTCTGGTGCGACCATTATACAGATTGTCTTGTCCGGTTGCCCATGTATTATGAATTGAACACCGCACCAGTAATTGAAGCGTGCCTATCGTTTACACATTCCAGTTCCTGAAGATGTCCAAAACAGGAAGCAGCAAACACATGCCAGGTGGATGGCCCTTTATAGCCCTTTTGTTGTGGCATCTGCCGTACTTCATTGCAGGAGAAAACGCCGGAATATTGATTTTCGACAATCTTGATTCTGTGATTCCGTGGTACAAAATTCTTTTAGAGAAAAAACTTGTTTTCGCTGATCCTGCAACGGAAGTGCCGGGCATCATGCAGGGTCTGTTGCGTTCTTCTTTGCCCGGAATTGATGTTGCATTGCTGATGTTTAAACTATTCGGGATGTATTATGGCTATGTGATAAACAAACTATTGATGTCGTTAGTGGCTTATTCCGGAATGTTGTTGCTTCTCAAAAATCTTATTCCGCAAAACGAGAAGCACCTCTTGGTATTGCGATGCATGTCATTGCTGTATGCATTACTTCCATTTTGGTCAGTTACACTATCTGTTGCCGGACTACCAATGTTGTGTGCAGCGTTCATTCAACTTTACAGACATGAAAGAAAGATAGCCTCATTAATGATGATTATAGTTTACGGCATTGGATCGTCACTTGTGCTAACCGGAATCTTTATTTTCTTCATGGGCGGTTTGTATTGGCTGGTGGACTCAATCAGAAATAAAAGAATTCACTTTGCATTTACGGCTGGATTCATTCTGCTTGCTGCTGCTTTTGCATTCAGCCATTATCCTGTAATCTCTTCCACCCTGTTTAATTCAGAGTATGTGACACATCGTACCGAAATGCGCACCATGGGGGGATCATTTTTACACTCAATGAAAGAAATGATCCAGATAGGTCTGTTCGGTCAGGTTCATGCGCATAGTCTGCATACTCTGCTGATCGTGCCTTTCATTATTGTACTAGCCATGATGTGGCGAAAACAGAGTTTAACGCCTATCGTTTACATGATGCTGACATACATATTTGTTACCAGCGTATTATACGGATTGCTAACCTGGGAGGCACTTTCAAATGTCAAGCAAAAATTGATGACAGTGTTTCCGGTTCAACTGCAGCGGTTTCATTTTTTTCAACCGATGCTGTGGTACATACTATTTACTATTTCGTCAGTATTTCTGATTCAACAATTCAGACAGGGTAAAAAGATTTTTATTTCAATAGTTTGTGTTCAGCTCCTCTACCTTATGAATAATCATGAAATGGTAGTAAGCTATGACCATCCATCATTTCAAGAATTTTTTGCAGAATCAACATTCCGCAAAATGAAAGAAGACATTCCCGAAATGAAAAACCATCGTTGTATGAGTATTGCTATGCATCCTTCAATTGCACAATGGAATGGATTGCAAACTCTTGATGGGTATTTCGCCGATTATCCTTTACAATACAAACACGCCTTTCGCAATTTGATAGCCCCTGAATTGGAACGCGATGAAAATATCAGGGCCTATTACGACAATTGGGGTTCGCGTTGTTATGTCTTTACTGCAGCAATCGGCAAGCAGATTCCATTGCAGCGGAATCAGGGTAAAACGATTTCCAGCCCATTATTGAATCTAGATGAAGCGCTTGAGCTCGATTGCCGATTTATTCTTTCCGGTTTCAAATTACAAGAAACAGAGCCACGTCTGAAACTGTCAGGTAGTTATGATGCAGCGACTAACCTGCCGATTTTTGTTTATGAAATAAATTGAGTTCTCTTCAGGAATAAGTTGCCTTCAGACTGAGATCGAGACTTTGTATCTGATGCGTCAATGCTCCCATGGAAATGTAGTCAGGACCGGCCAATGCATATTCTCTGACATTCTTTTCATTGATCCCGCCAGAAGCCTCAGTTTCAACCCGCCGGTTGATAAAGTGAACAGCTTCACGAATCTGATCCGGCGTGAAATTATCCAGCAAAATTCTAAAGGCTACATCCGCATCGAGAATTTGTTTTACTTCATCGAGATTGCGAGCTTCAACCTCAACTTTCAAATTTTTGCCTGTATCTGATAAATATCTTTTCACGCGTTTCAAGGCAGGTTCAACACCACCGCAAAAATCCACATGATTGTCTTTGACCAGAATCATATCGTACAATCCGAATCGATGGTTTTCACCACCACCAGTTTTTACCGCAAGTTTTTCGAAATAACGGAAACCGGGAGTGGTCTTTCTCGTGTCGAGCAATTTGCAATTGGTGTCTGCAATCAGCGATTGTATGCTATTCGTTTTTGTCGCGATTCCGCTCATGCGCTGCATTATATTCAATGCAAGCCTTTCTCCGGTAGTAATGCTTGATGACTTGCCTTGAAGATAAAATGCAATATCTCCGACTTTGATTTTGTCACCGTCATGCAATACCCGATCAAAAGTCAATTCAGCATCCACGATTTCAAATACTCGTCTGGCGATATCAATTCCGGCAATAATTCCATGTTCTTTCACCAGTAATCTGGCCTTCCCTCTTGTGTCAGCAGGTATGGTAGAAAGAGTGGTGTGGTCACCGTCTCCTATGTCCTCAAGCAATGCCTGACGGATGAAATTATCCAGATCGAAATTCTGCAACATGGTGCAAAGGAAACACAAGAAAGCAGAGTATTGAATTTGTTTTTACAATTGAATTCTAAATTCACTGGCAGAAAAAAACCGGCCTCTTGCCGGTCCTTTAAAATCGTATTTGCTAATTCTTCTGAGGTTATTCAGCAGATTCAATTTTCAGTTGTCGAATCATGAAATCGGAGCCGGATTTTTTCATGAAAAAAGTCACCCGAAAATTGCCTTTTGAAGTAACAAGATCCCCAATCCTGTATTGATCGTCCAGTTTGGAAGTTCCGGTATGTTTTACAGTGAAACCTGTTACAGGATGATCCTTAAAAAAGGCTGTGAGTGCTTTTTGGGCATCTTCTTTAGCATAATTATTCTCCACGCCTTTAATATTCAATTCCACCGCCGGCATCATAAAGGTAGTAAGCGCCGAAGCATCACCTTTTTTCAATGCAGCAGTCACCTGAGGAGTAATATCGGCCTGGGCCAACAAATGGCTACACACGGACAACATAAATAAACTGAGCAAGTATTTCATTTTCATTTAAAGAATGGAGTTTAACCTTTAACAATCTTCGCGCCAAACACGCTGCAATTTAAACCGAATTTAACAGCTTAGGGCCAGAAACGAAAACACATCCAAAGAATTGGGGCGTGTAACAAGACATCACATAACAATGACAGATGGTATAAAGCAAGAAAGCCGGCCCGGATTACCGGCCGGCCAAAGATTATTCTTAAAAACACTCCAATTACTACTTTTCAGCAGCTTCAGAATCGATCAACACTTTACCCTTGTAGTAAAGTTTGCCTTCGTGCCAATGGGCACGGTGAAAAAGGTGTGCCTGACCAGTAGTCGGGCATGTAGCCACATTTGGAGCTTCAATTTTGTAATGTGTCCTGCGCTTTGCCTGGCGGGTTTGCGAGATCCTGTGTTTGGGATGTGCCATTGCTCTATCTATTTAAAACGTTTATTCTTCTTCTTCGTTAAAAAACTTGTCGTCTTCCGGGTCTTCGTAGTTGAGATTTTTGAGTTCTGCCCATTGCGTATTGGCCGTGGTTTCTACCTTGTAAGCAGCCAACCGTTTCAGTGCTTCCTGATTACAATCCTTTTCATTTTCATGAACATTTCTTGCAGGTAGCGCCAAATGGGCGTATTCAAAAATGTATTGACTGAGATCCACCTCATGTTCCGAAGGGCCCAGAACAAGTATATCGTCGTCTGTATTGCCTGTCGAATCGCCAAACTTCACAATAAATTGCTGCTTCGTGGCAATCTGAATTGTCAGGTCATCGCCGCAGTGATCACATATTGTATTGACCTTACCATGAAGATCAGTTCGGACAATGATCATGGTACTTTGTTTTTCCAGCTCCACATTAGCAACGAGGTCACAATCGTGAATCTCAGTAAACTCAAACTCTTCAAAGAACTTACTGTCCGGTGTGAACTGATACTGGTGAGTTCCCAGCTTCAATCCAAGGTATGGAATGCGATATTCCTTCAAGGCTTTCACGTTCCGGTCAGTTTTTCAAAAACGGACGGCAAAAGTAACGCTTTTTTCACAATGGGCAAGTGAAAAACTTGATGAAAGCCATTTTTAGAGAATAGTACCAAGATCACTACCACCCGACACAAAATTCGACAGATATAATCCATTGACTACATGGCAATTACCGTCAACGACTTGTAAAAACGCCGTAAAAACAAAACCCACTACTTTGTTTATCAACTAGTTAAACAAATCAAGTCTAATTTCTCATGGACAGATTACTTTAGCCCCCGTTTTTTAACCATAACAAAATTTGATGTCAAGGATAACCGCTGCGATTACCGCTGTTCAGGGATATGTACCACCCGATGTGCTGACCAATTTCGATCTGGAAAAAATGGTGGACACAACAGATGAGTGGATACGCACCAGAACAGGAATCGAAACACGACATATACTGAAAGGAGAAGGGCTTGGGACGAGCGACATGGGGGCAGAAGCCGTTCGTGGTTTGCTCAAAAAAAGAGGCATGGACGCCTCAGAAATTGATTTGCTGATTTGTGCAACCGTTACTCCTGACATGGTTTTTCCCGCCACAGCGAATATTATTTCCGACAAAGTGGGGGCTGTCAATGCCTGGAGTTACGACATCGGCGCTGCATGTTCCGGCTTCATTTTCGCGTTGACTACTGGGGCGCAATTCATCGAAACAGGACGATATAAGAAAGTCGTGATCGTCGGTGCCGATAAAATGTCGAGCATTATCGACTATACTGACCGCTCCACATGCATTATTTTCGGGGACGGAGCAGGAGCAGTTCTACTCGAACCAAACAACGAAGGTTATGGCATAGTTGACAGCATGTTACATACAGATGGCAGCGGAAGACAATACCTGCACCAAAAAGCCGGTGGCTCTGTAAAGCCGGCCAGCGCAGAAACTATTGCTGCGAAAGAGCATTATGTTTTTCAGGACGGTCAGCCTGTATTTAAAGCTGCCGTGAAAGGAATGGCTGATGTGTCGGCTGCCATTATGGAAAGAAACAATCTCAAGTCGGAGGATATACAATGGTTGGTTCCACATCAGGCCAACCTGCGCATCATTGATGCCACAGGTAACAGAATGGGTATTAGCAGCGACAAAGTGATGATCAACATTCAGCGCTATGGCAATACTACTGCCGGCACATTGCCTCTTTGCCTGTGGGATTGGGAAGAAAAACTGCACAAAGGCGACAATCTTATTCTTGCAGCATTTGGCGGAGGGTTCACCTGGGGAGCCGTCTATGTGAAATGGGCATATGACACACCCCCTTCAGGAAAATAGTAACGAGAAACATCCAAAACATATACATTTGGCAAAAGCATCCAAAAACCAGCCTTCTGAAACAGAAACATCGCAAGATGTTTCGGGATCAGATTTATTTAATGAAAACAACGACATGAACCTATCACAGATTCAGGAACTAATTAAGTTCGTATCAAAAAGCGGAGTCAGCGAGGTAGCCATAGAGCAGAAAGATTTTAAAATCACGATCAAGGCTCAGGAAACCAGAGGTAAAGTTCAGGAAGTGATTCAGGTAGCAATGCCTCAACCCGCCGCTGCGGCTATGATTCCTGCACCTGCGGCAGCGCAATCTGCTCCTGCAGCAGCTCCTGCAGCAGCTCCTGCGCCAAAGGCTGAAGAACCAGTAGGAAATACGGTAGAGGTGCGCTCACCTATGATTGGAACCTTCTATCGTTCATCAGCACCCGACAAACCAGCTTTTGTAGAGGTAGGCGCGGTGATCAAACCGGGAGATACAGTTTGCGTAATTGAAGCTATGAAGCTTTTCAATGAAATTGAATCAGAAGTTTCAGGAAAAATCGTGAAAGTTCTGGTCAATGATAGCACTCCGGTAGAATATGACCAGCCGCTGTTCCTGGTAGAACCGGCATAACGATATATTCCGGCGAAGCAGCCGTAAAAGATGACCTTGTGTGATGTGAGTGCGAAGGTATTTCGGATATCAGGAATTCACAAAGCATAAGCGATAACCAAACACTACGTCGACTATGTTCAACAAGATACTGATCGCCAACCGCGGCGAAATTGCATTACGTGTTATCAGAACCTGCAAGGAAATGGGCATCGCCACCGTGGCTGTGTATTCAACTGCAGACCGCGACAGCCTTCATGTGCGATTCGCAGATGAAGCAGTTTGCATCGGCCCGCCGCCCAGCAAAGAGTCTTATCTGAAAATTCCCAACATCATAGCGGCGGCCGAAATCACCAATGCCGATGCAATACACCCGGGTTATGGGTTCCTGTCAGAAAATGCTACTTTCTCCAAAGTATGCATGGAAAACGGCATCAAGTTCATTGGTGCATCACCTGAAATGATTGACGCGATGGGTGATAAAGCAAGCGCTAAACAAACCATGAAGGACGCCGGTGTACCAACGATTCCGGGTAGTGATGGTTTGCTTGAAAGCCTTGAAGAGGCCATTGAGATAGCCAACAGCATTAAGTATCCCATTATGATGAAAGCTACTGCCGGTGGTGGTGGCAAAGGAATGCGTATTTGTAAAAATGACGATGACGTGCGCGATGCATGGGAAAAAACGCGCAGAGAAGCATTGGCGGCCTTCGGCAACGATGGCATGTATATGGAAAAATTCGTTGAAGAGCCGCGCCATATCGAAATACAGATTGCAGGTGACCAATACGGCAAGGCCTGTCACCTGAGCGAAAGAGATTGTTCCATTCAAAGGAGGCATCAAAAGCTGGTGGAAGAAACTCCTTCACCATTTATGACGGATGAACTTCGTGAAAAAATGGGACAGGCGGCTATTAAAGCAGCTGAAGCCGTGAAATACGAGGGAGTTGGAACAGTTGAGTTCCTGGTTGACAAAAACCGCGATTTCTACTTCATGGAAATGAATACACGAATTCAGGTAGAACATACCATCACTGAAGAGGTAATCAATTATGATCTCGTGAAAGAACAAATCAAACTGGCTGCCGGTGATCCTATTTCAGGTCGCAATTACTACCCGAAAATGCATGCCATTCAGTGCCGTATCAATGCTGAAGATCCATTTAAAAACTTTGCACCAAGTCCTGGCAGAATCACATCATATCACTCACCAGGAGGCCATGGTGTGCGTCTTGATACACATGCTTATGCGGGATATGTTATTCCTCCGTACTATGATTCAATGATTTCCAAACTAATTGTGGTGGCACAAACACGCGAAGAAGCTATAACCAAAATGGAGCGTGCGTTGGATGAATACATCATCGAAGGCATTAAAACAACGATACCTTTCCATCAGAAACTCATGAAAAACGAAAAGTTCCGTGAAGGTGATTTCACTACGAAGTTCATGGACACATTCGAAATGTAACCATTGACCTGGTTTAGATTCATGTTCTGAAGTTTTTCTGTATCCCTGAGTGAGGTTCAGTTATCTTTAATTGAAAACACTGTTGCCGATTTTATGTGATTCCTCAATATTTCAAAACTCCACCTCAATCGCTGGAGAATAATTTTCTTTTCAAAAAAATATGCTCATCTTGGCTGCCTGATGACAGCCGAAGATCAACCCATGCTGAAAAGTAAATTTTCGTTGCGCGATCCATGGATCCTGGTTTTCGCTGCTGCATTTATTCTTGCAACAGGGCTTTCACTACAGGCCCACTTCACAACACATTACGACGACGGACGCAATCTGACGAACTACAACAACTACGTCATTTTCCGGCAGTCTTTTGTTCACCTGAACGGACACCAGGACTTATATCTCAAATACAAATATGAATACTGGGATCTTTTCAAGTACACACCAACGTTCGCCATGCTCATGGCGCCATTTGCCTCGTTACCCGCTGTTCCGGGTCTTATTCTATGGAATCTGATCAATGTTTTGGTGTTTGTTTTTGCAGTAAAGGGGCTACCAGTTCCTTCCGATAAAAAGAAATTTCTCCTTCTTGCCTTCTGTGTTATTGAAATGGTTACATCAGTTCAGAATGAACAAAGCAACGGCCTGGTTGCGGGCCTGCTCATCGGTGGACTTGCATTGGCTGAAAAAAGAAATTTCTTTCTTGCAGCCGGGTTCATCATCTTATGCGGATTCATCAAAATCATTGGTCTTGCTGCATTGGCAATATTCCTGTTCTATCCACAATTTGTCAGAAATGCGCTCTATTGTGCATTCTGGACGTTCATTTTCTTATGCTTGCCTCTGCTTCTCATTTCACCTCAAGAGTTGATTTTTCAATATTCCCGATGGTTGGAAATTCTGGCTGAGGATGCGGCAGGATACGGTGGACTATCAGTAATCACCATACTGCGCAGTTCGTCGGGAGTGGAAATCTCACCGCTGGTTGTCCAGTTGGGCGGGCTGATATTGCTGTGCATACCATTGCTCCGTTGGAAGAAATTTCAAACCGCGGCCGTGCGTATCAACTTTCTGGCAATGATGCTTATCTGGGTGGTGATATTTAATCACAAAGCGGAATCACCAACATTCATTATCGCGGTTAGTGGTGTTGGTCTCTGGTATTTTCATGCTATGCGATCAAAGTGGAACGACCTATTGTTGTTGTTCTGCTTTGTGTTCACGCAACTATCGGCGACAGATCTGTTTCCTGAAAAATGGCAGACAGGTTTCTTTCATGATTGGGCAGTGAAGGCAATACCATGTCTGATAGTATGGCTGGTGTTGCTCACAACCATGCTCAAAGACATATTTAACGAAAAGGTGAACGTTCACCCATCATGACGGTATTGTGACCAGGTACACCAACCTAGCGGCTTTTCTATGAAACAGGTATATTTCATTTTCTTCACACTCTGCACTGTCTCCGCCATATCCCAAGACAGGCTAATCCGTATTTCGCCAACATTTGAACGGGTAGATGAAAAAGAAAAACAAATCATGACCTCATTTGAAGGTGGAGGTTCGGAATATTCTTACGAACGCCTGATCAATTCCAAAGTGGAAAGGATTGACAGTATAGTAGTTTGGGTTGACGGGAAAAGCGAAACACAGGAAGGCAAAACATTGGATGAGTCTGGAAAAGGAATCTTTCTCATCAAGGAAAGTACAGATACGGTTTGGTTTTATTCGAAAAGAGGAAGAACAGAATTTTATTTCTATCCGGAAATACAATATATGGTCAACGGATTCAATTTGTTTTTCGTCGAAAAAACTCATTTGATGATACGATCAGGAGTAGTGAATTTACCGTTTGACATCAGTTATGAACTCTACACGCTCAACCGAAACTATGAGAAGAGTCCGGACAACGCGCTGTGGCAGAAAAATATAGATGCCTGGTCGAAGAAATACGTGGCCATCATCATGTCACGAGACGACCATCATGTTGAACTAAATTTTATGGGGCAATCAGCATCCGTCAAAAAAGAAGTCTTGAACGCGCTGCTGGCGCATCCCATGGTAGCCAGCATTTCAGTGCAACTGGAAAATATAATAGGATGCAGCTCAACCTACTTTATCCAATCCAACATTTCCATTTACACAGAAGCTTCACCTGAGAAGGTCAATGAAATAGCTCTGAAATATGGATTTACGCCAATTGCAGATCGCAGAAGAGGTAACAGGTATGAGCTGCGTTATGATAAAAGCAAGTTACTTGACCAAGACTATGTTCTCAACAGCCGAAAACTAATCAATGCATTGGGCGCGGTGAATGCATCACATCAATTCTTTTCTGAAGTGAGATTGGATTAGTTCCTAGCTCAATCAAACTTCATAAGTTAAGAAAATCATGAACTCTTACCTGTGATGATTTTGCGGATCTCATGAAGTTTCATCATCGCATCGATCGGTGTAATGGTATTCAGATCAATGTTCATGATTTCTTCTTTGATTTGAGCAAGAGAAGGATCATCGAGTTGGAAAAAACTTAGTTGTGCAGCTTTTGTTTCGCGTGCCGCTGTGGACACATCAGCAGAGACACCGGATGTAAGACCATCATTTCCACGTGAACGTTCCAGGTGCACCAGGATGTCTTTGGCGCGTTCGATCACTTTCACCGGCATGCCGGCCATGCGTGCCACATGAATTCCGAAGCTGTGATTGCTTCCACCCTGTTGAAGTTTGCGCAGAAATATGACCTTGTTACCAACCTCTTTCACGCAAACATTGAAGTTGCGTATTCTCGGAAATGACTGCGTCATTTCATTGAGCTCGTGGTAGTGTGTTGCAAAAAGCGTCTTGGCGCGGGCTTTTGGAAATTCGTGTAGATATTCTGCAATGGCCCAAGCGATACTGACACCGTCGTAAGTAGAAGTGCCTCGCCCGATTTCGTCAAGGAGCACCAGACTTCTGTCGGACAGATTATTGAGAATGCTGGCAGTTTCATTCATTTCAACCATGAAGGTTGATTCACCGCTGCTAATATTATCACTCGCTCCAACGCGAGTAAATATTTTATCTACAAGACCTATGTCGGCTGCTTTTGCCGGCACAAAACTTCCCATCTGGGCCATCAACACGATCAAAGCAGTTTGGCGCAACACAGCGCTTTTACCTGACATATTCGGGCCGGTAATCATCATGATTTGCTGGCTGTCATTGTCGAGATAGACATCATTCGCCACATACTCCTCGCCAGCGGCAAGCGTTTGTTCAATCACAGGATGACGCCCGTCGAGAATTTTCAATGCAAAACCATCATTGATAGCAGGCTTTATATATCCGTTTTTGATGGCCACTTTAGCGAGACTCATCAGACAATCAAGCTGAGCGATTATCTGTGCGTTGAGTTGAATTGCTGCTGTATACTCAGAAACTGCGGCTACAATCTCGTTGAACAGTCGAAGTTCAAGGCTTCCAATTTTTTCTTCCGCACCTAAAATCTTCTGCTCATATTCCTTGAGTTCTTCCGTAATGTATCGTTCTGCCTGTGTCAAGGTTTGTTTGCGAATCCAGTCAGTGGGTACTTTATCTTTATGCGTATTGCGCACCTCCAGATAATATCCGAAAACATTGTTGTAAGAGATTTTGAGCGACGGTATTCCGGTGCGTTCACTTTCGCGCTCTTGAATTTTCTGAAGAAAATCCTTCCCATTAAAGGCAAGGCCGCGCAGTTCATCAAGTTCGGCATTCACACCATCAGCAATCACGTTGCCTTTATTGACCGCCATCGGAGCATCAGTGTGCAGTTCTTGTTGTATGCGTTCACGAATGCTTTCACACACATTCAGCTGACTGCCCAGCGCTGCCAACTCGGCATTGCCAGAATTTTCAGCATACAACTTCATCGGCGCTATGGCATCCAGCGCCCGTCGCAGATGATGAAGTTCGCGCGGTGATACACGGCCTACGGCCACTTTTGAGATCAGTCTTTCGAGATCTCCGATATGTTTTATTTCTGAAAAAAGGCGTTCAAGATCATCTATATGGCCAGCAAAATGCTCAACTACAGAATGTCTTTTGCGAATGCGTTCAACATCCTTCAATGGTAAAAGCATCCATCGCCTGAGTAATCGTGATCCCATCGGCGTAACAGAATGATCAAGCACACGGAGTAATGTTGTAGCATTTTCATTACTACTGCTCACCAGTTCGAGATTGCGAATTGTGAAACGATCTAGCCAAACGAACTGATCCTCTTCAATCCTCGAGATACTGCGGATATGAGCAACCTTATCGTGTTGGGTTTCGGCCAGATAATGCATGACTGCACCGGAAGCAATGATTCCGAGCTGCAGTTCCTCTATTCCAAAACCTTTGAGGTTTTTTGTTTCAAAATGTTTCCTGAGAATTTCATTGCCAAATTCCGCGGTAAAGACCCAATCATCGAGCCGGAATAGAAAAAACTTATCACCGAAAGACTCTTTGAAAACCTTATCCTGACTCTTCTGAAATATGACTTCATTCGGTTTGAAGCCTTGCAACAATTTGTCGATGTATTCCTGACTCCCCTGGGCACAAAAAAACTCGCCCGTGGAGATATCCAGAAAAGCAACACCCCATGCTTTTTGATGATTGAAGACAGAAGCAAGAAAATTATTGCTTTTGAGATCGAGTGTTTTATCGTTGTATGAAACACCCGGTGTAACCAGTTCCGTAATGCCGCGCTTGACAATTTTTTTAGTCAGTTTAGGATCTTCGAGCTGATCGCATATGGCTACACGGTTGCCGGCTCTGACCAACTTGGGAAGATAGGTATCCAGAGAATGGTGAGGGAATCCGGCCAGTTCTACATACGCTGCTGACCCATTCTTTCTTCTGGTAAGTACTATACCTAAAATGCGGGACGCTTTGATGGCGTCTTCTCCAAAAGTTTCATAGAAATCACCGACGCGAAAAAGCAGCAATGCATCTGGGTATTTCGCCTTGATGTTGTTGTACTGTTTCATCAGTGGCGTCTCAACCACAGCAGATTGTTCTTTTACTTCGGGATTATCGCCGGTCATTTAGCAGAATTAGACTGTTCAGGTTTTGCCAAGGTACGGCAGTCTGTATAAAAAGCAAAACTGCCGTTCCATTCCTGAAGACGGCAGCCTCGCAATCATGTAAAAATCGTTTCGGAGCAAACGTATGAACACTGTATCCAACGATCTAGATTTTAAAACCTTTGGTTATTCACATTTAGCTCAACGGTTATTCACAATTTCTCCAGCCGGGAAAGTGAATGAATTATGCCACTTTCAATTGACTCAGTTTGCTTCTCGAGAATTTTTCTTTCGCATAAGCAAGGGTCACCTTGAATTCCTTTTCATTTATCGATGGCAATTCAAACATGGCATCGGTCATGATAGCCTCACAGATGGAACGAAGTCCGCGTGCACCAAGTTTATATTCGATTGCCTTTTCAACGATAAAATCGAGCACCTTCTTATCGAAAGTCAGGCGCACGCCATCGAGGTCGAAAAGTTTTACGTATTGTTTGATCAGAGCGTTTTTAGGCTCAGTAAGAATTCGGCGCAATGTTTCTTCATCCAGCGGATCCAGATAGGTCAGAACCGGGAAACGCCCTATTAACTCAGGGATGAGTCCGAACTTCTTCAGGTCAAGTGGTGAAATATACTGGAGCATATTTCCGACCTGAAGGCGCTGAGAGTTTGAGGTATAACCTATAGCAGCAGTATTGATGCGCCGTTCGATGAGTTTATCGATACCATCAAAAGCACCTCCGCAAATGAAAAGAATATTTTTCGTGTTGACCTGAATGAGCTTTTGTTCAGGGTGTTTTCTTCCTCCCTGAGGGGGAACGCTCACGACTGAACCTTCAAGTAATTTCAGGAGTGCTTGCTGAACACCTTCTCCGCTCACATCTCTGGTGATGCTTGGGTTATCACTTTTGCGGGAAATTTTATCAATTTCATCGATAAAAACAATGCCCCGTTCAGCTTGGGCCACATCGAATTCAGCGTCTTGCAGCAATCTTGAAAGTATGCTTTCGACATCTTCACCGACATAACCGGCTTCTGTCAGCACGGTGGCATCGGCAATAGCAAACGGAACCTTCAGCATTCTAGCTATACTCTTGGCGAGCAGCGTTTTGCCTGTTCCGGTTTCTCCAACAAGAATGACGTTCGACTTTTCAATTTCTACGCCGTCCGGGTCTTTACGGCCGGTATTGTTAATCCGTTTGTAGTGATTATATACGGCGACGCTTAGAAACTTTTTGGCTTCATCCTGACCAATGACATATTCATCCAAAAACTTTTTGATATCCTGTGGTTTTAGAACATGCAACTGGGCATCCGCTTTGGTTTCCTTTTTGGCTCCGATAAATTCTTCGTTCACAATTTGACTGGCCTGAGCAGCGCATTCATCGCATATATGCCCGCTGATACCGGCTATCAGAATGGACACTTCACTTTTTTTTCTGCCACAAAACGAGCACTGAATTTCTTTCATTATGGAATATTTACAAAAGCAGGCAACTGCTCCTTTAGGCAAAGATAAAGCATAGATTCAGTGAACAACTCAAGCGGAAATTCGGTTCAGACCCATTCCTCTCCCTTTTTCATCCGCACATCATTGACGAACTGCTTGATCTTTTGTTCATCCTCTTTGCGGCAAACCAGAAGAATGTCGTCTGTATCCACTACAATATAACCGTTGAGTCCGTGCAGCACGGCCAGCTTGTTGTTCGGCATATTGACCACGTTGTCGGCACAATTGTAAAGTACAACGTTTTTACCTACAACACCGTTGTGGTGGGTATCGTGAGCGATGTGAGTATGAAGAGAACCCCAGGTACCGAGGTCACTCCATCCGAAATCGCTGAGGACCACGTTGACATTCTTGGCTTTTTCCATGATACCATAATCGATGGAAATATTTTCACATGCCGGATAAATCCGATCAATAAAAGGCTTCTCGCTCTGGGTGCCATAGGTACCCTGGCCTTCGGCGAACGTGCGGTACATTTCAGGTAGGTGAATTTCAAATGCATTCATAATCGCCTGCATTGACCACACGAAAATACCGGAATTCCAATAGAAGTCGCCGCTATCGATGAAGTCTTTGGCCAATTCAAGGTCTGGTTTCTCAGTGAAGGTCTTCACCTTCTTTACTGTTTCGTGGGCTGCGTTTTTGTCATCAGCCCATTGGATGTATCCATAGCCGGTATCCGGCCTTGTTGGTTTAATGCCCAGAGTAACCAGATTACCACTTTGTTTGGCCTGATTGATACTTACTTCTATCGTTTTGAGGAACTCCTTGTCTTTCAAAATAAGATGATCGCTGGGAGCCACGATAATGTTTGCATCCGTCGTTCTGTCAGCGATCCAGAAAGACGCATAGGCAACACAAGGCGCAGTATTTCGCATAAAAGGCTCGCACAAAACCTGTTCAGGTTTAAGATCCGGCAGTTGCTGAAGCACAAGGTCTTTGTAGCGTTCATTGGTCACCACCAGAATATTTTCCTTGGGGCAAATCGGCAGAAAACGGTCGTAGGTCATCTGTATAAGCGTGCGGCCGACACCGAGAATATCGTGAAATTGCTTTGGAAACGAAGTCCTGCTCATAGGCCAGAAGCGGCTACCCACTCCACCGGCCATGATCACGCAATAATTGTTCTTGTTCATGATTACCTAAATCCTTACAGCAATATTACTTCAAGGAGAAATCTCTCAAAAAGGTTTGCAAATATGGCACCATCGGAATCAAATTCAATTGAGCCCGGAAACGATATCCGGCAACATCCTATCACCGCTGTAGTTTCTCGAGCGCAGAGCGCAAACTTTGCAGAGCCTCATGAACGTCATTCCGGGTAGCAGTTCCAACGGAAAGTCTGTACCAGATGCTAGTTTTTGATGCACCGAAAGCACTGAATGGCACAACCGCCAGCTTCGCTTCATTCAGGAGATATGCGGTTATCTGCTCGGTCGTTTCAATCAGTCGGCCATCGGGCATGGTCATACCCTTAAGATCGAACTTAACGGTAAGATAAATTGCAGCCTTCGGAGTAATGGCATCTACAGGCAATCCCTGTTCACGCATGGCCATTATACCATTGTAGAACCCCTGCAGACGCAGTTCAATTTCACTTTTGAAATTCCCTAAAAACCCCGAAACGGCCTCATCATTTTTCAGGAATCTTGCGCTTGCCACCTGTTCAGCTTTAGGCGACCAAGCACCCACGTGGCCAAGAATGCTTTTCATTTTGTCGATGATCGGACCGGGCCCGAATGCCCAGCCAACACGCACACCTGTTGCAGCGAGGCTTTTCGATATGCCATCTACATAGATTGTATATGGCCGTATTTCAGGTCTGAGACTTACGGGATCAAAATGTTCGGTTCCTCCATAAGTCAGCAACCAGTATATCTGATCATACATCAGGTAGAGTGGCTTTTCGTCAGGGGTCCGACGTCTATTTTCTTCAATCACAAGATCACATATCTCTTCCAGTTGTTCCTTTGTGAAAACGGTGCCGGTTGGATTCAGGGGTGAACAGAGAGCGAGTAAAGCCGCGTTGCGAATATGCTGGCGCAGTTCATCAGCCACCGGCATAAAATTATTTTCAGGGCTGGTCTCTACAAATACCTGATTTGCATGGGCAAGATGCGTATAGTGATTGTTATTCCAGGAAGGAACCGGAAACAAAACAGTATCTCCGGGATCAACAAGAGCCTGAAAAATGGCATAGATCACCGGACGGGCGCCACCGGCAATAAGTATTTCATTCTCTGCGTATGACAATCCCTGATATTGGCTGATCAGCCGCGATACTTCCTTGCGAAGTTCAGCCATTCCGTCAGCTGCAGGATAATTTGTTTCGTTTTCGCGATATGCCTTGATAATTTCATCCTTGAGTCCGGCTGGAATGGGGAAAACGGAAGGATCAAAATCGCCGATCGTGAAATTGTAAATTCTTTCGCCTTTTGCGATTAGCGCCCTCACTTCACCAGAGAGTTTGATGATTTCCGAACCGATAAGGTTTTCCGCCATTTTGGAAACCTTTAAACTGGCAGTTGGAGCGGTGGTTGTATTGCTCATATGATTCTAATGTTTGGGCGGGCTGCTTCCCGCGTCCGGCGAATGTAGTTTTTTTAGTTTACGTGCCAAGAAAATAATATGCTTTGCATGTATTCATTCGTATCGCTCAAAGAGGAAATCGTTGTGCGGAAATCTGGTGATATGAATCTGGCGAATCTTTTCATAAAGCATCTCACGAAACTTGTCGATATTTCTTTTTTCATGCGCCGAAATAAAAACCACCTGATGCCCATCCAGCCGTGACATCCAGGTATTCTGCAATTCTTCAAGTGTGATGTTTTCCTTCCCTTGCGGGGTGAGATCGTCCTCAGCTTTCGGGATATGTTTGTATGCATCAATTTTATTGAAAACCACCATTACCGGTTTATCACCGACGCCAATATCTCGAAGCGTTTCATTGACAACCGTATAGTGATCCTCGAATTGGGGATGCGATATATCCACCACATGAATCAGCAAATCCGCTTCACGCGTTTCATCCAGAGTACTTTTAAAAGATTCAATCAACTGATGCGGCAGCTTTCTTATGAAACCAACGGTGTCTGTCAAAAGAAATGGCAGATTGTGAATCACGACCTTTCTCACAGTTGTATCTAGTGTTGCGAAAAGTTTATTCTCTGCGAACACATCACTTTTGGAGAGTAGATTCATCAGCGTGCTTTTGCCCACATTGGTATAACCCACCAGGGCAGCGCGAACGAGGGCCCCGCGATTTCCTCGTTGGGTTGCCATTTGTCTGTCGATGTCTTTCAGCTGATCCTTCAGGAATGCAATCCTGTCGCGAACGATGCGTCGGTCAGTTTCGATTTCCTGTTCACCCGGCCCGCGCATCCCGATACCTCCTCGTTGTTTTTCAAGGTGACTCCACAGGCGCGTCAGTCGCGGCAGCAGGTATTCATATTGTGCAAGTTCAACTTGCTTTTTTGCGTGTGCAGTTCTGGCTCGGCTTGCAAAAATGTCGAGGATCAAATTGTTCCGATCGAGAATTTTTACTTCGGTTCCTTTGAATTCACTTTCAAGATTTCTGAGTTGTGAAGGGGCCAGTTCGTCATCGAAGATGATCATTGACGGTTTGTGCTCACTGACATATTCCTTGATTTCCAGCAACTTGCCGCTTCCAACAAAGGTTCTCGAGTCCGGGCGTTCGAGATTTTGAGTGAATCGTTTCAGGCATTTCGCATTCGCCGTTTCCGCAAGAAAAGCAAGTTCATCCAAATATTCCTGAAGTAATTCTCTGGACTGATCGCGCGTAACTATGCCCACAAGTACGCAAGTTTCCTGCTTGCCTGTGGTCGAAATTGATTTAGGTTTTTTTTCTATCAAAACAAATGAAAATTAAAACACCACATCAGCGAAGTGTCATCACAAAATCGGAGAGCGCATTGATCTGTTGATCGCTGAGAACATCTTTTTGCGGCGGCATTGCACCCTTTCCCTCACGGATGCGGTCCATCACTTCATCGCGTGTCATTGTGCTTTCAGCAAGATTTTTTGCACCAGCATATTGCTGTCTGCCATCGCTCCCGTGGCAAAGAGCGCATTTCACATCAAATAGTTTTTTAACCAGCACAGGGTCAGCAGGACCGGCAGGAGTTGCCGACACGGGATACTTGTCTACGGACTTTTTTTCCGAGCATGATAAAACACCTATTACGGCAATAAACAGGAGGAACGAAGC
>JBEIHH010000059.1:0-19201 GCA_040381475.1 Crocinitomicaceae bacterium
AACCAAAAAACGGAAATCCATATTACCCGTCGTTTGGACCTATCGCATCTTACCAAGCGCCGCTCCACAACAAGTTTCTAATAGACTTTTCGGCTGGATATTTTCAGCATACATATCTTACAACAGGCATTTATGACGGGGCTTATCAAGACTCCAAACAATTGACTTATAGTGAGACAACCTTCAAAACCCATAACTATCTCCTAAGCGGTAAACTAGGAATTTCTCTCAAAGGAAGTCGTTTAGAAATAGTACCTGAAATTGGATTTTACTATATTCGTAGAAGACAATTCAAGGGTGATGTTGTCAAATTCACTTTTGAAGATGTTTCGAGAGAAGTTTATTTAGGTCAAATATGGCCCCAAACCGAGCCGAACATAGTGAAAAATTTTGAATCCTATAGCAGTTTCAACCGATGGGATGCTGGTGCAGGTTCAATTGGATACACAGGCTTTTACTCTCTTAATTCCCATTTGCTAATCAACTTCTATACTCATTTACTGAGCTCTTCAACTTGGATGAAACATTATCATTCCTTGATTTACTTTATGCAGGCAGGTGCCGGTATAACATATAAAATTGGAAAATTTGATGAGAGAAATGAATAACTTTAACCCCCACATTTTCTTCATAACTTATAAAAGCCTAAGCTTCCTGTGAAAAATACGAAACTTCTGAGAAACGCCCTAATACCGAAGAAAATTTCCACGCCCTCGAATTGTTTTCCGGACAGCGCTCCACGAACAAATTGGAGATACGGACCGATCAGAATACAGGACAAGAAATGACCCATGTGCAAGATGCGGCAACGAGGGAATTCATCGTCGAAGAGGCAGTGATAGATCCGGGATTTTCTTATGAATCTGCACCCGGCAGCGAGGGCGTTTTTCAAATCTTCACCGGCAACCGCTCCGACATGGAAGGGGCCTGGTTCGAGCCCATCAATTTTTTCCCGCAGTTGTATGAAAAAATTGAATGGTGGGGCACTACTCTATAAAGAGGAAACATCCATTGACAATTGGATTAGAACACCACCTTCAAAAAAGCAGCCAGATTTCATCAAAACATACTTTGGGTTCAACAATTTGGGAACATCGCCCGCACTGCATCAGTATTCCCCGACAAATGAAAACTTCCTTGTATAAACAACGTGCTGGTTTAACCAAAACAAATGACCCAGCTCGAAATTACCGCTACCATGGCGACCTTCATATCGCAGCAGAAGCACTTCATCGTCAGGCGAAAAAGGAAGCACATTCATTTCATTGGCAAATTCAACCCTTTCTCCGAAATATTTGAACACTGCTTCTTTTGCTGCCCAAATGATGGCGAGAATGTCATCCTGCCTGGCTGCTTTCAAATAATCTAACTCCCGCGCATTGCAAAACCTGCTCTTCATGTTCTGAAGTTTTGGTTCAGCCGGTTGTACGTCAATACCAACCAGGCTATCTGACACAGCTACTGCTGCGAGCCGACCACTATGCGAAACCGAGACATGCAACGCTCCTGAAAGTGTCGGTTTTCCATTCGGTAAAAACTGCATTTTGACTCCCGGTGCCAAATGATCAAGAAGAATCCTTGTTTTTAACCACTCCAACCTTCTTTTCAGCAACCTGAAGTCTAGACTCCGGTATTCACCCAATGTATCACGGGTGAGCATCGTCTCCAGCACTGATACAGGTAAATCATCGGACCAAAGGCCGACGACAACTGAATTATTTCCGGTATTCTGATGAACTAAATGAAAGGACATAGGTTTCTGAAACAAAATAAGGGTGAAAAACTGCTCAGGGCATCGAAAAACAGGTAAAAACCCAAATAAAAATCAAGAAAAATCGGGTTTATAACGATATGAAATACTATCTTTGCGCCCTCGTTTTCAGATCATTATTAAAATAAACATAAGTTACAAATGAGTACACAAACCCTCGAAAAGGTGAATTACAAAGTAAAAGACATGAGCCTCGCTGAATGGGGCAGAAAAGAGATTCGTCTGGCTGAAGCAGAAATGCCAGGTCTGATGAGCCTCAGAGCCGAATTCGGCAAATCAAAGCCATTGGCTGGCGCGCGCATTGCAGGTTGTCTGCACATGACAATTCAAACGGCTGTTCTTATTGAGACGTTGATTGAACTCGGTGCTGAAGTTACCTGGAGCTCTTGTAATATCTTCTCGACGCAGGATCATGCAGCTGCAGCTATTGCTGCAGCAGGTATTCCAGTTTTCGCATGGAAAGGAATGAATGCTGAAGAATTCGACTGGTGCATAGAGCAGACACTTCATGCATTTGAAGATGGCAAAGCCCTCAACATGATCCTCGACGACGGAGGTGATCTCACCAATATGGTTTTTGATAAGTACCCTGAATTGGTTGGCGGTATCCGCGGAATTTCTGAAGAAACTACAACCGGGGTTCTCAGACTTCACGACCGCGAGAAAAACGGATCACTTCTTCTTCCTGCCATCAATATCAATGACTCTGTTACCAAGAGCAAATTCGACAACAAATACGGTTGCCGTGAATCACTGGTGGATGCACTTCGCCGTGCTACCGACCTGATGATGGCCGGAAAAGTTGCAGTAGTTGCCGGTTTCGGTGATGTAGGAAAAGGTTCCGCTGACTCACTTCGCCATGCTGGTGTGCGTGTCATCGTTACTGAAATCGATCCAATCTGCGCGCTCCAGGCTGCAATGGAAGGTTATGAGGTAAAGAAAATGGACAATGCCATTCCTGAAGCAGATATTATCGTAACCGCAACCGGTAACTACAATATCATCGTTGACCGTCACTTCAAACAAATGAAGCACAATGCTGTGGTTTGCAACATTGGTCACTTCGACAATGAAATAGACATGGCTTGGCTCAACGATAACTATGGCAACACCAAAGACATCATCAAACCTCAGGTAGATAAATACACAGTTGATGGCAAAGACATCATCGTCCTCGCTGAAGGCCGTCTTGTGAATCTTGGTTGCGCTACCGGTCACCCATCATTTGTGATGAGTAACTCATTCACCAACCAAACACTGGCGCAATTGGAACTTTGGATGAATCACGACAAATACGAAAACAAAGTATATGTATTACCAAAACACCTTGATGAGAAAGTTGCCTTTCTGCACCTTGCGAAAGTTGGTGCTGAACTGGACATTCTTACAGAAGATCAGGCTAAATACATTGGCGTAACTGTTCAAGGTCCTTTCAAGAATGACCAATACAGATATTGATTTCATATATCAATGAAATTAAAACGGCCATCAGATTTGATGGCCGTTTTTTTTAAAGGCTACTTTTCGAAATTGCCATTCCAAACTTATGGGATGTGCTTAGAATAAGGCTAGATGTCAGATCATCAATTCGCGTTTTCTGCTTCGGCAATATTTTCTATTCCTCTGATGAGTGCATCAGGATTAAATGAAATACTGTCAATTCCATTATTCACCAAAAATTTCGCGTATTCAGGATAATCGCTCGGAGCCTGACCACAAAGCCCTGTATGTGTTTTTGTTTTTTGAGCTTTAGCCAGAGTCATTTCAATAAGTTGCATTACCGCCGGATCAAAAGGACTGAAGATATCACTGAGCAATTCAGAATCCCTATCCGCTCCCAGTGTCAGCTGTGTAAGGTCGTTCGAACCTATTGAAAATCCATCAAAGTGTTTGGCAAATTCTTCAGCAAGCAAGGCATTGCTTGGTATCTCCACCATGACATATAATTCCAGGCCGTTTGCTTTCCTTTGCAATCCACAATCCTTCATCACCTCAATAACTTTTTCAGCCTCGGATACCGTTCTGCAAAACGGAATCATCAATTTCACATTGGTGAAGCCCATATCATCCCTGACTATTTTCATTGCCCTGCATTCCATTTCAAACGCATCTTTATATAAAGGATGATAGTACCTCGATGCACCTCTGAAACCGATCATCGGGTTTTCTTCATTGGGTTCAAACTGTTGTCCTCCCAGAAGGTTCGCGTATTCGTTGGATTTGAAATCACTCATTCTCACCACAACATCTTTAGGGAAAAATGCGGCGGCCATTTTCGCAGTTGCTTCTGCAAGTTTTTGAATGAAAAATTCTTCCTTATTGCTAAAAAGTTTCGTTAAATCCTGAATTTTCGTTTTGACATCATTGTCACCAATCCTGTCAAAATACTTCAAGGCCATTGGATGAATGCCTATTGTATTGCTAATTATAAATTCCATTCTCATAAGACCTACGCCGTCGTTAGGTAGCAACGAATACTCGTAGGCTTCATCGGGGTGAGCAAGAATGAGCATGGCTTTTGTTTTCGTTTTGGGAACTGTTGAAATATCAATTTTCTTTTCATCCCATTTCAACTCACCGTCATAAACAACGCCTGTTGTACCTTTTGCAGTTGATACAGTAATTGTCTGACCATCTTTGATAGCCTGTGTTCCATTTACTGTTCCCACAACCGCGATAGCGCCTACTTCACGCGCAACAATGGCCGCATGTGAAGTGCGCCCACCCTGATTGGTTATAATAGCAGCAGCTTTTTTCAATAAAGGATCCCAATCCGGATCAGTGCGTTCGGTAACTAGTATCTCACCTTTGTTAAGTTTCATTATTTCCGATGGAGAATGCAGTATCCTTGCTTTACCCGAAACTATTTTACTGCCTAAACCCGCGCCGGTACAAAGTATCTCACCCTTTTCCAATAAACTATATTGCTTAAATATTTTTTCTTTTTTATTACTAAATACAGTTTCCGGTCTGGCCTGTAGAATATACAAATGACCATCCATGCTGTCTTTGGCCCATTCTATATCCATGTTGCATTTGTAATGTTCTTGTATCATACAGGCCCACTTAGCCAATTCAATTATTTCCGGATCACTCAAGACAAACTGATTTCTTTTTTCCTCCGATGTATCCGTATTCATGACTGCATCTTCAGGTTTTACAATGTCATCAGAATGTATGGCAGAATAAACCATGGTTTTGCTTTTGCTTCCCAGTTTGTGAGAAATGATTGGATTTTTTATCTTATCTATAAAAGGTTTATAAACGATAAACTCATCAGTATTCACTGAACCTTGCACAACATTTTCACCAAGACCCCATGCACCTGAAACCAATACCACCTGCTCAAACCCCGAATCGGGATCGATTGTAAACATCACTCCGGAGCAAGCCTGGTCAGCTCTAACCATAGCCTGCACGCCAATGGATAACGCCACCTTCATGTGATCAAATCCATTATCTACCCTGTATTTAATTGCTCTGTCGGTGAACAGAGATGCATAACATCTGTGGCAAGCCTTGATAAGATTGACTTCACCACGCACATTTAAATAGCTCTCTTGCTGGCCGGCAAAACTTGCATGAGGCAAATCTTCCGCTGTAGCACTGCTCCTGACAGCGAAAGTTTTTTCTTCACCAGTATTTTTAACCAACAACCGATAAGCCTCCTTAATTTCTTCCTCAAGCGATTTTGGAAAAGTTGATTCCATAATCCTTGTTCTTATTTGCAACCCAATCCGCGAGAGGTTTTCAAATGTTTTTAAGTTCAGTCCGGAGAGTATATTGGCTATGACACTTTCCAGTTTATTTTCATGAATAAATTGCCAATACGCATGGGCCGTAACAGCAAATCCCTCAGGCACCCTGATACCCTTGGGCAAAAGCGAAGAATACATTTCGCCAAGTGATGCATTTTTACCTCCAACTACAAGTATGTCTGAAATTTTTATGTCTGAAAAGTGTCTGATAGTATTCATCGTAACTTGATTGAAAAAATGACTAAAATTTATTCTGTATCTTCAAATTTGCAGAAGCGGTGATAGGCGATATATGCCCGTTGTCCAGTGCTTTGGGAAATGCAGTGCCTCAAAAGTAACCATTTACTGCCAGAGCACACAGGAAGTCAGGTATGTTCCGACATGCTATTTATCATGTCCGGGAATGTGGACAGATTTAAATAATGCTGACAGATTTAAATTTAGCATTGAAATATTCTAATTTTCAAGGTCCCGTCAGGATAGTTTATAAACGCTGCATAACGAAAGTAATACTGAACGAATGCTTCATTGTACGCTATCTGATCTCGCCGGGCTTCTCAGTCTGGCAAACAAATCTGTAGTTGGTGTTTGTCAACCTTCTTCTTGAGTTCTCTGATTAATTTAAGATATTCAAGATTGGTCACTTCTGTGGTTTTGAGAAAAAAAACCATTTTCAGTTCAACTCCCGATTGTTTCAATGTTACTTCCGGAATCAGGGCAAAGTCTTTTTTAATGACCTGGGTAATTTCGCCTTTTTGTTGAATGTCATGAATGACAACAGAGAGAGCAGCACAGCAACAACAACAAGATTTGATTTATTCATGTGTTGAACAGTTTTGGTTTGAAAGAAAGTTATTCCACTTTCCGAATCGAAAGCCAGAAAAAAAATAGTTCCTGAATTATTGTGAATGATTAATCACTGAAGATTTTAGCGTAACCTCCTTGTCCGAAAGGCTTGAGATTATACTCAGAAATTAATACACGCTGATTTCGCAGATTAACGCAGATCGACTTAGATTGAAATTCGATCTAATTCTTATTGAATGAAAGTCAAAATTCGAATGCACAGAACGCAGAGCGCCACAAGGCATTTCTAATCTGCGAAATCTTGGTGCCTGTAATTGTAACAGGGTTGGATGTAAAATAACAAAGCCCCGCCTTCGCAGAGCTTTGTTCAGATTATGAAACCAAAAATCTAAACCAATGCAGGTTTACCTTCCTGCACGCTCTTGTGATCCTTGCCAAAGACAGTACCATGATATTCTTCATTGTATGCAAGCGCGAGATTCAACACATAAAATATGTTGAACAGACAAACCAGTATGTAATCTATAACGGTGTACTTGCCAAAACTCTGAGCAAGTTCCACACAAGTGCGGAAGAAGAAATAGACGTTATATACAGGAACCAGGAAGTAAGCTACGTGAGATGCGGGTCTGCCTACAATCTTCATCACAACAATGAGATTCCACACAGGAATGAAGGCAGCATGCCACGGCTGATTGGCCTTAGCGAACAGTTTTGCTGCTCCCACTGCTCCAATTATAAGTAAGATCATCACCAGAAATGAGTAGCCTGCGTACTCTTCTGACATAAGTTGGGCAATATTCGAGATTTTCATGAGAATGAAATTTTTGGTTTCCGTAATTAGTTGATGCAATCCAATGTGTTGACGCCCAAAGTTATGAAAGGTTGCCTCAATTTTATCTGAAAGCAAGGCCATTGATCACCTGTCTATGGTTCATAACCTTCCCGGAGGCCTATGATAGCACCCCAAGATTGGTTCAAAACTGCATTTGTCCGAACTATGGCTTGATAACAGGCTCGAGAACCACGGTATTGCTCTCATTCATTGACCTGTCGACAATTTTCACCTCATAGCGGACGGTGTCAAATTCACTCTCCAGATACCAGATTCCCATGTCGAGCTCTATTTCACCCTCCTGGGTTTGATCCTGACCGGTAGGTTTGGCCCACGGTATGACATAATAAAATGCCACATCATTATCCGGAAATGGTCCATCGCATGGATCGATCTCGATTTTTGTCCAGATTCCGTTCTGAAGCTCATAATACTCGGCATACAAATTCCAGGATCTGATACATTCAGCAAAAACTCCGGTTGTATCGGCCTCTTCCAGGCCAAAATTGCCGTCCCCGTCGGTAAATCCAATGAACATTTTGGCACCCGCTGCGCCGATTTCGAGTCGAGAGGCAGTGATTCTGGGTTCGTCAGGCAGTTGTTTATCTTTCAGGCACGATACAACAGCGGCTGATAACATTGCCATTAAAATCAAACACTTTTTCATTCCGTTCAAAACTATCAAATTTATTTGCAACACGAATGACCGCAGAGAAAATACATCAACAACTGTTTGAAATCAACTCCGAAGCCGGCTTTGAAGCAATGGCCATGGAAATTTTCCGCCTGCAGGCTCAATACAATTCAATCTACAAGAACTACTTGGAAGCCATAAAGATTGCATGGACTTCGGTTGATTCTCCGGAAAAAATTCCATTTCTACCCATTGAATTCTTCAAAACCCACCCGGTTAAAACGGGAAACTTCACCCCGGAGGCCATATATACCAGCAGCGGCACCTCAGGAGGCAACACGAGCCGGCATTTCGTGCGTTTTAATGAAGTCTACCGCTCTTCTTTTATGCAAGGTTTCAACCGATTCTATGGCAACCCCGACAAGTATGTTTTCTATGCTCTTCTTCCGTCCTATCTGGAAAGAGAAGGCTCTTCGCTCATCGAAATGGCCAATTCTCTGATTCAGGCTTCGGGTCACCCCGACAGCGGTTTTTTTCTTCACGAACATGATCGGCTGGCCAATCTGATGCTCAAAAATGAAGGCGGTCCACGCATCAATTTCCTACTTGGGGTTACCTACGGACTACTTGATTATGCTGAAAAATACCCTCAACCCTTGCCGATGTCTGTCATCATGGAAACAGGGGGTATGAAAGGAAGGCGAAAAGAAATGATCCGGGCAGAAGTGGCCGAAACCCTTCAGAAGGCATTTCAGGTTGAAGAGATTCACAGTGAATACGGCATGACAGAGCTTTTGAGTCAGGCTTACTCCGCAGGCGGAGGTATCTTTTCCTGCCCACCCTGGATGCGGGTTCTTGTAAGAGATACTTCTGATCCACTTAGCTGGAAAAGTGAAGGAAGCGGTGCTCTGAACATCATCGATCTGGCCAATATCCATTCCTGCGCCTTCATTGCAACCCAGGATCTGGGTAAAGTGCACCGAAACGGGTATTTTGAGGTTTCCGGCCGAATGGATCATGCCGATATCAGAGGCTGTAACCTACTGATTGTATAGCACTTACACTATAATTGTTAAAATAATCTTGCTCTGGTCATTTTTTTTCTCTTTCAAGCAACTGTGCGGGAAAAATCAAGTCTATGTTACTGCACTGACCACTTAAAACTTTTGGCTTCAGTCCGGATTAACGACTGATCTAAACAGAAGCCAAATTCATGATTTCCTAAACAAATAAACCGGGATCAACGGCCCCGGTTTATTTATTATATCTCCTTTTCATTTTATTACTCGACTACCTTCAACAGGAAATAGTTTTTCTTGCCTCGTTGAAGCAATACTATGTTGCCGTTGAGCAGATCATCCTTGCCTATTGAATATTCGGCAGAGACTTTAGATTTATTCACACTGATGCTGGCTTCCTGCAGAGCGCGTTTAGCTTCACCATTGGAGGCTACGAATCCGGAAGTAACCAAAGCTTCAGAAATTGTAACACCTGCTTCAAGCCTGCTCCGGCTGATTTCGCCGTGCGGAACACCTTCAAATATTTCATACAAGGTGTTTTCATCAACCTTCTTCAACTCTTCCTGACCAGATTTACCGAAGAGGATGTCGGAGGCAGCAACGGCCATTTCATAGTCTGTTTGTGAATGTACTCGGCAGGTGATGTCTTTGGCAAGCGCCTTCTGCAAAGGGCGTTTACCCGGATCAGTTTTTTGTTCCGCTTCCAATGCTTCTATTTCCTCTTTCTCCTTTAGTGTAAAAATGCGGATGTAATTCGCAACATCAGAATCACTGGCATTTAACCAGAACTGGTAAAATTTATACGGCGATGTACGTTTAGGGTCAAGCCAGATGTTGCCCCCTTCTGATTTGCCGAATTTGCTGCCATCGGCTTTTTTTATGAGAGGCGTGGTTAATGCAAATGCTTCGCCGCCATCTATCCTTCGGATGAGCTCTGTTCCCGTAGTAATATTTCCCCACTGATCACTACCACCCATCTGCAATTTGATGCCATGCTTCTTCCACAGATAATAGAAATCATATCCCTGAATCAGTTGGTATGAAAACTCAGTAAAGCTCATACCTTCACGGTTCTCACCACCGATGCGGTTTTTTACACTGTCCTTCGCCATCATGTAGTTCACAGTAATTCGCTTTCCAACATCACGGATGAAATCAAGGAAGGTGAATTCTTTAAACCAGTCGTAATTGTTGACCAACTCTGCTGAACGTTCACCACAATTAAAATCAAGAAATTTTTCCAGTTGTTTTTGCTGGCATGCCTGGTTGTATCTCAGCGCTTCTTCGTCTAAAAGATTTCTCTCTGAAGACTTTCCGCTTGGATCGCCTACCATTCCCGTGGCACCACCAATCAGCGCTATTGGTTTGTGGCCGCAATGCTGAAAATGCAACAGTGTCATGATCTGCACGAGATTACCAACGCCCAATGAATCAGCCGTTGGATCAAAGCCAATATATGCCTTTGTCATTCCCTTGCTCAATTCCTCTTCGGTCCCAGGCATTACATCGTGCAGCATGCCACGCCACTTCAATTCTTCTATAAAATTTTTCTGATTCATGAGAATGCAAAATTAATGAGTGACCGGCATCTTATAATGCTGTTACGACCTCTTCCAGTCTGATGCCACGTGAACCTTTGATGAGAATGGTACAGTCGCTCAGGTTCAGAGCTTCAAGATATTTTTTTGCTTCGGTATTATCCTGAAACCATTTGAACGAACTATGAGATCCAACTTTTCCAAATTGTTCGCCGACAATGATACCTTCAAGTCCCAGATTTTTTGCTATGTCGATTATATGCGCATGTTCAACAGGCGCCTCATTGCCAAGTTCAAGCATATCACCAATAACAAAAAACTTCTTTTGCGTTTGCTGCCGTGAAAGCCCTACCAGCGCAAATTCCATGCTTGTAGGATTGGCGTTGTACGCGTCCATGATGAGCAGATTCCTGGACGTCCTCGTTAACTGAGAACGATTATTATCCGGGATATAAGAAGTAATTGCATCGTGGATGTCTTTGATATCTACACCAAAATATCTTCCCACAACAATGGCACTGGCGATATTGTAAAGGTTGTAGGCTCCGGCAAGGTTCGTCCTGAATACACCCTGCGTCGAATTGTCGTTGTATGAATATTCCACCACAGGACTTTCAGCGACGCATGCAATTTGAAAGTCTCCGCTGTTGAATCCGTAAGGTATCACGTTCATTCCCGTTGAGGCTATTCGAAGTTTATCCAATTCTAAATTGACGAAAATTTTTCCACCCGTGGTATTAACGTAATCATAAAGTTCTTTTTTTCCAATTACGACACCAGCCTCTCCACCAAATCCTTCCAGGTGTGCCTTTCCCATATTGGTGATTAATCCGTAATCCGGTTTCGCATATGTGCAATACCCGCTGATTTCCTTTTGGTGATTGGCACCCATTTCTATCACAGCAAATTCACAGTCGCGCGGAATTGACAACAACGTTAGCGGAATTCCGATGTGATTGTTCAGATTGCCTTTGGTTGCCGATACCTTGTATTTTTTGGCGAGTACATCACGAATCAATTCTTTGGTTGATGTTTTACCATTGCTGCCGGTGATAGCAAGAAATGGAATATGAAATGTTTCCCTGTACATCCTTGAGACTTGTTGCAATGCATGAAGCACATCATCTACAAGCACTATACGCGGATCATCGGTTTGCTGATCTTCATCCACAACAGCCATGGAAGCACCGTCTTTCAATGCAGCATGCGCGAAAGAGTTTCCATTGAACTTTTCTCCTTTCAGGGCAAAATAGATCGCATCTTTTTCAATCTTCCGGCTGTCGGTAGTAACCTTTCCGCATCTCAAAAAATGCTCGAATATTTTCTGGTACATAATTCAAAATTAAAAGCCCCGGTCAAAGCAGACCGGGGCTTATATCATGAAGTATGAACAATCAACTATTATTCTTTTCCGCCAATACCTGTTGGGCTTCCCAGACGATCCATTGCACAGCGGAAACCAAGTGTAGACATTGAACGACGCTCATCGAGGAATCGGCGAGTACCCGGTATGGTGTAATAAGCGCGATCACGCCAGTTACCACCCTTGTAAACACGAGCACGATCATTGATCAGAGTTGTTACGCCCCACTCATACATGCGGTTTTTGTCTTCTTCTTTATCTGCTTCATAGTAGTAAATACTACTGTTGAAGTCACCATCGCGATAATCGATATAATCAGATTTGCGATAATTGCGTCGATCGATATTTTCTTCCACAGTTACGTCACGCTTACGAACCTGACCTGGTGCATTTTCGATATAGTCTGAAAAACCATCACGCAAATCGGGAGCAATAATTGTTTCTGAATCCACAATTAGATCCATCGCTTCCTGCATCATATCCTGAGCCTCATCTTCTTTTCTTTCTTTCTTTTTATCCGAGGCAGCAGTTACTTTCGCATTCAGCTGCTCAAGCAGTGTCAAATCTTCCGCACTGAGTTTTGCACCTGCGTCCTGCTGATAGCGTGTGAGGAAATACTGTACTCCTTCGATATCGTAGATATTTTTATCATGCTTGTCAGCAAACGTCCCGTCGCTGTTCAATACTCTTGTCTGGTATACGTTACCCCTGAACGGACGGAATTCACTCTTATCTTCAGGTGAAAGCGGACGGTAAACATCCATAACCCATTCGGAAACATTACCCGACATGTTGTAGAGACCGTAGTCATTTGGAGGGTATGCATAAACCGGAGCAGTAATATCTGCGTTGTCGTTCAGATATCCTGCAACACCCATATAGTCACCCGATCCACGCACAAAATTCGCGCGGATTGTTCCGAAAAATCTTCCACCATTGTCGTCATTACGAACATAGTGACCGTTCCATGGATAGGTTCTTCTGTCGGTGATCAATTCCTGGAATGAATTTCCAACAAGTCCAAGCGCAGCATATTCCCATTCTGCCTCTGTAGGCAGGCGATAGCGAGGCAGAAGAATACCGTCAGACATATTTACAAGTCGGGTACCTGCTCCTTTCGGGTTCAGATCTTTCAATCCGCCCTGGCTGGCATCAGCAGAGTATTGTCCTGCCATGTACGATTCTGTTGTGAAATGCTCTTCGTCGGCCTGACCGGTTGGATTGTACGACATCAATCCTTCACGAACAAGGATAACCTCGTTCACACGATCTGTTCTCCAGACACAATAGTCGCTGGCCTGAAGCCAGTTGACACCAACCACCGGATAATCACGGTAGGCCGGATGGCGCAGGTAATAATCAACCATTGGTTCGTTGTATTCGGTTACCTCACGCCAGATGTTTGTATCAGGCAAAGCGCGCGATACAAGCTCAGGGTAGGTATCTCCATAAACCAGCTTCAGCCAGTAGAGATAGTCCAGCCAATACTGATTGGTAACCTCAGTTTCGTCCATGTAAAATGATGACACAGTAACCCTTCTCGGAATATTGTCCCAGGAAAAGTTGACATCATCTTCGACGCGACCCATGGTGAATGTTCCACCTTCGATGAGAACCAGACCCGGACCAGTTTCCTGTTCCACGTAATCCTGTCGGTCGTAACCTCCGTTACCGGAATCGTTGTACTCCCAGCCGGTGGCTCCGGAGCGTTCCTTATCGCAGGAACTTAAAACGCCAAAAGCCACAAATGCGGCTAGAGCGTAAATCAATTTTGAAACGTATTTCATGATTTCCCTTGTTTGATTTCTTCCTAAACTATTTTCCTAAACTAAAAAGATGGGCAAGCTATTGTGCGAAGCTTCTTTCTTTTTTGACGACACTCGAAATTAATTCCGAGTGACACTTCATGGGAACCACCGGTTGACGGGGTTAATTCCGAAATGGTCACATCGTAGCTATATCCGATTCTTACCACATCAGTTTGGATACCCAGAGTGGCGATAAAGGCATCGCGATAGGTCTGACCGAACATCAATCCTCTGAACCAAATTCCCGCTACAAGCGGTCCTTTGCTCACATAAAGACCGAGATTCAACTGCTGGAATTCTCCCTGACGACGGTAAAGAAGGTTCGGAGAAATTTTAGCATCTGCATCACGACTTTTCTTTTCAATCGGTATTACGGCTCCCGCGTGAAAAGTATATTTCATAGGTAAACGGCTTGTACCCACTATCAAAGATTCATTGGGCTCATTGAGGTGATGCACAGCTACACCGCCATAAAACTTATCACTGAATCCTAAAAGACCTGCAGAAAAATCAACTGCACGGACGCTGCCACCGCGGGGGATGTCATTGGTATTATAAATAAATCCTTTGCGCGGGTCAATCATGTCTCCAAACGTCAGTCGGCTCCAGTCAAGCGCTTTTTGCAGGTATGATGCCTGCAGTGCAGCTTTAATTGAAAATTTCCTGGAAATTGGCTGCTGGTAGGAGTAAATACCGCTCACGGTTGTCGTGTTCAGCGTTCCCTGCGCTGCGCGGTCATTGAGAACAATTAATCCAAGGCCGCCCTGCAATGTTTGAACATGCTGGTCGTAACTTGCGCTCATTGTTACAAAATTTCCGGAAAGTGAGGGCCATTGGTTACGGTAATTCATAACCAAACGGGGGCAGCGGGCAGTACCTGCAAAAGCAGGATTGAGATACAAAGGATTGGCGTAGAACTGAGTAAATTCAGGGTCCTGAGCCTTTAAATCTCCCGCAGCGACTAACAGGGTAAGAACAGCAATCAGATAGTTTAAGCTCTTTCTCATTCTGAAACGATTTCTTTTAGGGTAAAAAAAGAATTAGCAATAATACAACAACTTTGCACCAGAAAAAATTTGCACTGGCAGCAATATTCAGACTACTCAATTGTTTAAGCCGTTGCGTCAAAAGTATTAAATCAAATGAATTTTCGACTAAAACCACTGATAATCTGTGTATTTACATGTGCATTTTCTTTGCTTTGTAAAGCCAATGAAACTATAATTCTGGAGAAAAGGTTACAATGGATGGATCTTACGAAAGATTTGGAGCCCTCAGGAAGGGCGCTTGATTTCGTAGAATCATTCGTAGACGCTGGGTACAATCAATTACCAGTTGTTGTGCACAGAATAGCGTTGAAAAAATATGGCACAGTCGCCGGATTTAACTGGCTTTCGCAGGAAACCTCCTCTGTTCCTTCCAATCTTCTCAGGGAAATCAACCCAGAATTGATCAACTCAGAGTTCATAATAGAAACACGCATCACGGAAGGCAGGGATATGCCCTTTCTTGTTGTTACAATCACACCGGTCAAATCCATCGGAGCAGGAAATTTTGAGAGAATACTCAATTTTAAACTGGAAATACAGGTGCAGGAGGCTCAAAAGCCAAACCTTCGGTCGCTGAGTTTTGCCGAAGAATCCGTTTTGGCGCAGGGAAGTTGGTACAAAATTGCCATAGCCCGAGATGGCATCTACCGAATTGATAAAAACGTTCTTGCCCAAATGGGCATCAACATCGCCGAATTAAACCCTCAAAACATCAATGTATATGGCAATGGAGGTCCACTGTTACCTTCATCCAATGAAGTCGACAGGTATGATGATCTCCAAAAATGTGCTGTTTTCTTTCAGGGAGGCGATGACAATCAATTTCAGGACAGTGATTATATTCTTTTTTACGGCAAAGGCCCGGATAGCTGGAAGTTGAGCGAACAAACAACCCTTGACCAAAACCGCTGGGAACACAACAAGCATTTTTATTCAGATTCTGCATATTACTTCATTCGCACCGATGACACGGCACCACTGAGAATTCAGACCCTTGGTGTTCCTGATCAGCCAGCTACACATACAAGTCAAAAGTTTCAAGATTACCAGTTTATCGAAAATGAACTATACAATATTGGAAAAACCGGTCGCGAATTTTTGGGTGAAGAGTTTGATCTCAACACTTCAGGTTCATACACTTTTGTCATGCCAAACCTCTTGTCCGAATATCCCGCGATTTTCGAAGCAAATCTTGCCATCAGATCCATGGGAGGTGCCAGCAATTTTACGCTGAGTGTCGGTGGCAACACCATTACGACAAATTCAGTGGAAAGCTCTGATTTCGCCTTATCACTTGTAGCCGGACAGGTAACCGCAGTGACCGAATTCAACCCATCAGGCTCCACCATCACTGCAGATATAGAATTTAACAAATACTCCAATACAGCGGAAGTGAAAGGCTGGATCGACTACCTGAGGGTCAATGCCACCCGATCACTACAAATGACCGGTAATCAGATGCAATTTCGCGACACCACCGCGACAGGACCCGGGAATATTTGCCAATACACGCTTGCCTCTGCAGGAAGTGTAAGTCACATATGGGATATCAGCAATTACATCGTACCAGGCGCCGTGCCTTATAACCAGAATGGGAGCGCTGCAGACTGGAAACTGTCATCATCGACTACCAGAGAGTTCATTGCATTTACCAATTCTGGATTTTTGACGCCTCAAACCATCGGTAAAATTGAAAACCAGAATCTGCACGGACTAAGTGATTTGGATCTGGTCATTGTTTCAGCGCCCAATCATCTGGAAGCGGCAAACGAGCTTGCAGAAATCCATGCCGGATTGGGAGCATCTGTGCTTGTAACCACCCCCATGCAGGTTTTCAATGAGTTTTCAAGCGGCAATCCGGATGTTACCGCTGTCAGAATGTTGATGAAAATGCTTTATGACCGGGCACTTGGTGATGAATCTAAAATGCCTCAGAATTTGCTGATGTTCGGCGACGGTGATTACAGCCGCAACCGGGGCACTTCCGCTTTTAACGGTTTTAACGTGATTGTATTTGAGTCAGATGAATCATTCTCACCCGCCTCATCTTATGTCAGTGATGATTATTTCGTATTTCTGAGTGATGACGATGACGCATCAGCAACCAATCTTCTGGATGCCGGTGTAGGCCGAATCCCGGCCAGTGATTTGTTTGAGGCCAAGTCTTATGTAGATAAAGTGCGCACCTATATCTCGCAGAATGTCGCACCATCCGGGGGAGTCTCGTGCCTAGGGGACGAACAACAGTCGACCTACGGATCATGGAGAAATATTCTTACGTTCATAGCAGATGATCAGGACGGCAGCGGCCGGGCCAATGAACAAATTCATCTGGAAGATGCAGACCAACTTTCAGACATCATACGCAACAATCACCCGGAATATGATGTGGTTAAAATTTATATGGATGCATTCAAGCAAGAACCAACTCCCGGTGGCGAGAGGTATCCTGAAGGAGAGGCTGCGATTCGCAACCGGGTCCAAAATGGTACCTTGTTGGTGACTTACCTCGGACATGGAGGGGAAAGAGGCTGGGCTCATGAAAGGATTCTCGATCTCAACACCATCGCAAGCTGGACCAACAAATTCAAGATGCCTGTATTTCTGACTGCCACCTGCGAACTTGCCAGGTATGATGATCCATCATTCAATAGCGCAGGCGAAATTCTTGTCATGAATCCAAACGGCGGAGCAATAGCAATGCTAACCACAACCCGCATTGTATTTGCTGGTTCCAACATGCAAATGGATCTTGCCTTTTTCGACGTAGCGCTCAAAGAAGATGTCATCCAAAATCTCGATCTGGGGCGAATCAATATGCTGACAAAAAACGGCGTATCACCAGCCAACAGCAGCAAACCAAATTTCAGTCTCCTCGGTGATCCGGCGTTGAAAATGGTTTATCCAAAATTCAACGTGTTTACTACCCAAATCAATGACATTGACATCGCAAATTTCACAGATACTCTCAAGGCATTGCAGGAAGTTGAAATAACAGGATACGTCGGAGACAATGCAGGCAACAAACTCACTGACTTCAGCGGGTTTATCTATCCCACAGTGTTCGACAAACTGACTCGTGTTTTAACTCAAAACAATGACTTCGACGGCACTTACGGTCAGGTTCAGCAATATGACATCTTCAACAAGAACATTTTCAAAGGAAAAGCCAGCGTAAATGGCGGTGATTTCTCTTTCAAGTTTGTTGTGCCATACGACATCAACTATACAATCGGGAAAGGCCGTGTCAGTTATTATGCCGTAGCAGGAAATACAGATGCACATGGATACAATGAAACCTTCAATATTGGCAGTTCGCTTGAAGGAGCAGAGCTGAACAATGAGGGTCCGGAGATTGACCTTTATCTGAACGATTCTACTTTCGTTTCCGGAGGAATAAGCAATACCAATCCGATACTTTACGCACGTCTGCGTGATCAAAACGGCATCAATACAGTAGGAAATGGCATTGGACATGACCTGATCGCTATTCTGGACAATGACACCCAAAACCCGATCGTACTGAACGAATTTTACGAAACAGACCTTGACACCTACCAGAGTGGTGAGGTAAGATATCAGCTGGAGGAACTGGGAGAAGGAAATCACACACTTTCACTCAAAGCATGGGATGTACACAATAATTCCTCCACAAGCTCGTTGGAGTTCACTGTTGCCGAAAGTGGACTTATAGCGCTGGAGCATGTGTTGAATTACCCAAACCCATTCACCACACGAACAGAGTTCATGTTTGAGCACAATCAGGTATGCCAGAGTCTTGATGTGCGCCTTCAAATATTCACCGTGAGCGGAAAACTTGTCAAGACACTTGAACAACAAGTGGTTCAGGAAGGTTTTAGATCGCAACCTATTGCATGGGATGGCACCGATGATTTCGGCGACAGAATAGGCAGAGGTGTTTATGTATACAAGCTTGAGGTGAGGAATGAAGAAGGCCAAAAAGCCGAACAATTTGAGAAACTGGTTATACTGAGGTAAAACCTTAATTCATAGACTAACGTATATTTGCCAACCGTTTGAAAAATCAAGTCATGTTGAAATACTGTTTCGCGTTTTTGTCACTTGTGACACTCGTTTTCAGGAGCAATGCGCAATTAGGAACCACCAATGGTCAGGAAAGAAGTACCTGGCAGTTGAACACCATTACCACTGCTGTTCCATTCCTGCAAATCACCCCAGATTCAAGATCCGGTGCGATGGGTGAGGCCGGAGTGGCTCTCAGCCCCGATGCCAATGCAACCTTCTGGAATGCAGCCAAGCTTGCCTTCGTTGAGGAAGACCTTGAGTTGTCATTTTCATATTCTCCATGGCTGCGTCAGCTTGTGAACGATATGAGTCTTGCCTATCTGAGTGGCTATAAAAAATTGAGTAAAAATCAAGGCATTGGAGGCTCTCTCCGATATTTTACACTGGGTAACATCACTTTTACAGACGAAATTGGAACCGTTATACGTGATTTTAAGCCAAATGAATTTGCTCTGGATATGTCTTATGGACAGAAATTCAGTGAAAAGTTCTCCGGTGGTATTGCCATCCGTTATGTATACTCAAATCTCACCGGTGGACAGAATGTGCTGGGTGCAGATTCCAAGCCCGGC
>JBEIHH010000060.1:0-19013 GCA_040381475.1 Crocinitomicaceae bacterium
CCTGTGCTCTTGGTGGTTTGAAATTCTTTCATCATTGGGTTTATCCCAAGGCTTTTTTAACCACAGAGAACACAATGGGAATTGCACACAAAGGACTCGGAGGAACCAACTCTTCCACTCTTGGTGCACTTTGTGCGAAGTTTTCTTTGTGCTCTTGGTGGTTTGAAATTCTTTCATCATTGGGTTTATCCCAAGGCTTTTTTAACCACAGAGAACACAATGGGAATTGCACGCAAAGGACTCGGAGGAGCCAAATATTCCACTCTTGGTGCTCGTTGTGGTTATTCGCCTGTGCGCTTTAACCCGTTAATCCGATTTATTTTTAAGAGAGAAGTGATAGCCTGCTGAAACCAGCATGTACAGCATGATGCACAATGGCAAAATCAATGGCCATGCGTGATAAACAAATGTGATTGTTAGAGCCAGAACCAGCGAGCCTATCAGGAATACTACCGGATATATATTGTTGCGGATACCACCCGACTTAAACTTGAAAGAAAACATTCTGACAGGTGAAATCATCAATCCGGAAGTTACAGCGAGCATTGTCAGCGTCAGGCTCAGCGGCATCACTATATGAATTGTGGTTGAATTCACAATATGGCTATTGTACCAAAACAATGCAGCCAGAAGAGATGCCCAGAATATGCCGTTTGCCGGAGATGGCATACCATTGAAATCATGTGTCTGGTCGATGCTGATATTGAATTTAGCAAGCCGCAGCGCTGCACAGGCGGCATTTACAAAAGCCAGGTATTTCAGATAAGTGGTATCAACATCAGGAGATGATTCGATCATTTTGAAAATGATCACTGAAGGCGTAACACCGAAGGATACTACATCGGCCAATGAGTCGAGTTGTTTGCCGAGATCACCTGAAACACCCAAAGCACGTGCAACAGCACCATCAAACAGGTCGAGCAGGGCAGCAATGAATATCAGGTAAACAGCCGGGGTTGTATCAAAACCAACGGCAATATGCAGCACTGCAACAGAACCGCAAATGAGATTACCCAATGTAAACAGGTTAGGAACAGAGGCTTTCCAATTCATGATGTAAAAATACAATGCAGCGCCTTGAGGTGTGGGATTGTATCATCACCTGACAATGATAACATGGCCTCGTGTGCCATGTCTGTCAACTTCATATACGTTGCGAAACTCCAGCAACCAGTTGTAGACACCGTCCTGAACAAAATACTCGCCACCGGCATGTTCGCCAATCCATTTTTCCTTCGGATCAGTGGAGTTAAAAACAGGCTCTCCCCATCTGTTGAAAATCATGAAATGATAATCACGCACAAGTTCAACATCAGAGAATACAGGACCGAAATAATCATTCAGGTCATCGTCATTGGGCGTGAAGCTATTCGGAACCCAGAAATAAAGAGGTTCATAAAAATACCCGGCACTGTCGACAATGCATGTATCAGGAATAACAGTGAACTGCAATGTTCTGGGACAAGGATTACCGGGAATAAAAATATAAACCGAATAAACGCCCGTGTCCTGCACAGAAATAAATCGGTTCATACTACCGGTGCTCCATAGATAATTTCCGGTTGAATCCGCCGCAAGCTGAATTGAAAAGTTTCCGTTAGGACAAACACTGTCCAGCATACTGATCGGCGGATCTGGAATAAGTCCTGCGATATTGTATTCAGCGAAATGCGGACATATCTCGCCTGTGACATCTACCGAAAGGAAATATTGTCCCGTATCCGACACCATAGTGAACGAAGTGATATCACCGGTACTCCAGGTATATGCACCTGTTTCATCTGCCTGCAGTTGAATGAAGTTGTTTCCACCCGGACAAATACTGTCGTAATAGAGCACAGGAGGTTCGGGAAAAAGAACATCCACGTTGACGGTATCATAAGATTCGCAACCAAGATTGCTTGTTACTGTGACATAGTATTCCGTAGCGATATCGGGAGAGACGGTTATGACATTGGTAGTTCCAATTTCGTTTGTGCCATCAGTCCAAGAGTAACTTGTACTGGCAATACCAGTTGTAGTAAGATCGACTTCATCACCAATACAAATCTCTTTGTCTGGACCGGTATCAACGGTTGGAGGAGCAACAACCGTAACATTGTGTGTATCATCATCGGAACCACACGCGTTGAGTACGCCAAGGTTGAGCGTGTATGTTCCAAGTTCTGAGAATGCCACATTCATGACGTTGTTGGATGTATCCTGATAGGCGATGGAGCCGTCAGCTGCATTGGTATCCCAGTCGTAGTAGGTATTAGGAATAAAAGGAACCTGATAAGCGACCGTATCACCCTGACAAATGTTTGCAGGTCCGCTAATATTGATGTTAGGATCACCAAGAACAGTTATTTCCATCTCCGGTGTCCACGGACTTGAACAACCATAATTCGTTTCCTGAATTGAAAAGGTGAGAACACCCGGTGCACCGAGAGTGACGAAGAGGCTGTTTGAGTTTGCACCGGACGGTGAAACAAAAGGGTCACCTCCATTGATTCCATTGCAACTCCATTCGTAAGTGGAATTGGCAGCAGGATCCCATGGCTGAAACAACAACATGGCTGTTTCACCGACACAAAACACATCTTTCGGAATTCCCGAAGGATATTCATAGGCTGTGATTACCTGAGGGATATTGCTATATGCACCTATGGTAACTCTGATGAGGCTGCCAAGCGAATTGGTTGGCACGCTGGAGTTAGTTGCTACGATACGCATATAGTTCATTCCAAGTGGAAGTCCGTATATGCCAAGACTGTCAAGACAAGGAACATGAACATTGAGTTGAGTGCTGCCGGTGGCAGCTACCTCTCCGAGAATTCCGTTGTTGCCTATCTGACCAAAGGTTTGTGAGCTCAGTAATTGAGTTGTAAATACATTGTCGGGAAAATAAGTTGCGATATTGTCGTATGTATTCACATCAATATCGATCAGTTCGTTTTCACCATCCGGATCAACTAAACAATCAGTAACACAAAATTCCAGATCCTGCATTTCATTGGTCATGATGTCGCATTCCTGAATGCAGAATGGTCCCCAGACTGATCCAATTGCATCCGGGCTTGTAGAAATGACTCTGATGTAATAATCGCAACCGGGCTCTGTTTCAGGCACTGTACCTGATACATTACCGGGAAGTGAACCAAGTGCCGGATCATAAGTGCCGGAATTACTGAACGAACCAACTACAGGTGGGTTTAAAGAGAATGAACCATCAGGTTCCGACAATTGACAAACGTAGACATTGTTGTTCTCAAATATCCCTGTAGAGGTAAACGGAATGTCAATTGCGCTGCCAATGCACAATGGGAAAGGGTCGAGGGTGACAACCGGTTGTAGAGTGGTAATAACATTGGGGCATTCAATGATTTCAAAACACGCCGAGGCAATGCCAGTAATTTCAGGTGCAGGCGAAGTGCGGTTGATTCTGAATGTGTAACAATCGCCTGCAGCAGCATTGGCTGGTAGCTGCACTGTGAATGAACCACTCGTGTTCGGGTAATTGATGGGTGATACCCAAGTAGTGAAAGGAGAGGGAAAGTTCCCTGATGAATTGGAAAGTTCTATCTGATATGTTCCGTCGCAGAGTGTATCTGAAAGTTCGTATTCGATGGTTACGAACGCGCCTTCACAAACCGGATTGGGTATAACGGTGGTAACATTGATCTCAACCGGATCAGTAACACTGTATGTTGCTACAATGTTGATGTCATCAATACCGAAGCTGATGCTGGGGGGGGATCGACACCGTCGTTCTGAAACCGGAATCCGAATCTCAGACTACCGACATTGGCAAATGCCGGATCGGAAAGGTCCTGGTAAGTCCAGGCAGTGGTGTTGACATATTGAGGTAGCCCTGTTTGAATCCAGGGGCCACCATCAAGGCTATACCACACTGTGCCATAAGCATTCTCGCTGCCTTCACAGAGGTAAAAAAAACTGATGTGCACATCCGTGAGACCGTAAGTACAAAGACCGAAGTTCATGTACGCGAACTGATCGGATTCACTGCCGGGGTTGTAGTTGGCATTGTTAATTCCTGAGGGCGCGTCATGAATGTGCAGGTAGTTGCTCGTAGGCGCAAATCCTATTGTGCCGCTTGTGGTGTTGTCCTGTGTAGTTGTATTGGGATAAGTCGGCGCACCGGTGTATTGGTTATTGACGATCCACTGATTGCTTCCTGAGTTTGTTCCCGGACCGCCATTGTTGAGGCTGAAACTGGCACCACCCGATTCGAAATCTTCGGTAAAAAGCTGCACATTCTGAGAAAAAGTGCTATACCCGAAGAGGCACATGAGTGACATCAAAAGGAAAGAACTTTTGATGATGATAGACATATGACCAAAGGGCTTTGTCATCCGATATACGCCGTCTGAATTTGATAAGGCTGAAGCAAATATAGTCGGATTACATATTCACAAAACCATTAATCCGGGTTATAATTGCTATGATTTGCAACCATGAAAAAGGCACCAAAAGGCGCCTTTTTAAATTATAAAATTCGAATTGTGACTACAACGTCTGTTTTACCTCTACTTCTTCGAATGCTTCGACGTTATCTCCCACTTCAATGTTATTGAATTTGTCGATATTCAGACCGCATTCATATCCTTTCACTACTTCTTTTACATCGTCCTTGAAGCGTTTCAGTGATCCGAGTTCGCCGGTGTAGATTACAATACCATCGCGGATTACGCGCACTTTGCTGGTGCGTGAAATTTTTCCGTCCAGCATCATGCAGCCTGCGATTGTACCCACCTTGCTGATCTTGAATACCTCTCTGATTTCTGCTGTTCCAACCACCTGTTCTTCGATGCGTGCGGAAAGCATGCCTTCCATTGCCTCTTTGACTTCTTCGATGGCTTTGTAGATGATAGAGTAGAGCTTGATCTGAATCTCTTCGTTTTCTGCAAGGCGGCGGGCGGTTGCACTTGGGCGAACCTGGAAGCCAATGATGATTGCATCAGAAGCACTGGCCAGCAATACATCCGATTCGGAAATCTGTCCGACACCCTTGTGTATGATTCGTACCTGAATTTTTTCAGTAGAAAGTTTTTGCAATGAATCGGTAAGAGCTTCAACGGATCCATCCACGTCACCTTTAACGATGAGGTTAAGCTCTTTGAAATCGCCGAGTGCAATACGTCTTCCAATTTCCTCGATGGTGAGGTGTTTCTTTGTGCGCAGACTTTGCTCACGCTGCAACTGCTGACGCTTGAGCGCAATATTGCGCGCTTCGCGCTCATCTTCCATCACGTTGAATTTGTCACCTGCATTAGGTGCGCCTTCAAAGCCTAACAGAGATACCGGAGTAGCCGGTCCTGCTTCAGCCACTTTCTGACCTCGCTCATTGAACATAGCTTTTACGCGTCCGCTGAAATGACCTGCTAGAATAGGATCACCTATTTTAAGTGTTCCTCCTTCCACGAGTAACGTAGTGACATATCCGCGCCCTTTGTCAAGTGTAGATTCGATCACCGTACCAGTAGCACGTTTGCCTGGATTGGCTTTCAGGTCGAGCAAATCTGATTCAAGCAATACTTTCTCCAAAAGATTGTCTATGTTCAAGCCTTTTTTCGCAGAGATTTCCTGGGTCTGGAATTTACCTCCCCATTCTTCCACGAGAATATTCATACCTGAAAGTTGCTCTCGTATTTTATCTGCATTGGCTCCGGGCTTATCAATTTTATTGAAAGCAAATATCATTGGAACGCCTGCGGCCTGAGCGTGGGAGATTGCTTCTTTTGTTTGAGGCATCACGCTGTCATCAGCAGCAATTACAATGATAGCGAGGTCAGTAACCTGAGCACCTCTTGCACGCATGGCGGTAAACGCTTCGTGACCCGGAGTATCCAGGAATGTTATTTTTCTGCCGTTGGCAACTTCAACACTATATGCGCCAATGTGCTGTGTGATACCACCTGCCTCACCGGCGATAACGTTTGCTTTTCGTATGAAGTCAAGCAACGAGGTTTTACCATGGTCAACGTGACCCATCACGGTCACAACCGGCGGGCGTGTTAACAGATCAGCAGGATTATCGACTTCTTCAGCGATTGATTCGGAAACCTCAGCGCTTACAAACTGCACTTCAAAACCAAATTCTTCGGCAATGATGTGAATTGTTTCAGCATCGAGGCGCTGATTGAGCGAAGCAAAAATACCAAGTTGCATACAGGCCTTGATGATTTCTGTTGGCTGCTTGTTCATCATAGATGCGAGCTCACTCACAGTTACAAACTCTGTAAGTTTGAGCACCAGATTTTCTGCCATCTGGCGTGCTGCTTCCTCCTCAGAACGACGAGCAACTTCGTCGCGTTTTTCACGACGGAATTTGCTGGTTTTTGATTTACCTTGATTACCCAGCCGTGCCAGTGTCGCTTTAACTTGATTCTGAATATCCTGTTCGCTGAGTTCTGTCTTTTTCGGCTCAGGAGCTTTTCCTGTGCGCTGAGTGCGGCGGTCAATCTCCTGCTGGCGCTGAATATCAACTTTGTTGACACGCTTGCGCTTGGGTTTTGCCTGATCGGCGGCGCCTGGTTTCGGGGCCTCCGGCTTTTTCTTTTCAACTTCAGCAGGCAATTCAATTTTGCCCATTAGTTTGATGCCTGCAAGCTTTTCTGATTTAACCCGGATGAGTTCTTTTTCCGGTTCAACAGGTCTGGCAGGCGCTTCCGGTTCGGGAGCCACTTTCACTTCAGGAGTTGCCGCGACTGCTTCCTCTGACTTCTTTTTTGATTTGGCTTTTTCCGCGGGAGTTTGCTCTTCCGGAGTATCTTCTTTTTTCTTTTTGCCTTTAGACTTAGGTTTTTCGAGGGCATCCAGGTCGATTTTACCGACCACCTTTACTTCATTTACTTTTTCTTCCGGCTTTTCCTCTTCTACAGTATCTTTTTTCTTGCTAGTCTTTTTGGTAACTGCAGGTTCTGCGGGAGTTTCAGCCACGGGCTCAGCTACCGGAACCGGTTTTTCTTCAGCGACTGGTTCTTTCTTCGCGGGCGCTGCGGCGGGTTTTTCTTTGACCTCAACTTTGCGCTTGAATTTGGAATAGTCGATTTCCGGCTCTTCCTCCTCCTTTTCGTTTCCGCGATGTTTTTTGGTGTCCTCGAGAGTGATTGTAGCGCGCGATTCGCGCACCTTGGCTGCTGTGGCTGCTGTTTTTTCTTTTGCAGCCTGATCTCCGGCAAATTCGGCGAGTAGCAATTCATATGCATCCTGCTCGATCTTGGCCATCGGGTTGTTCTCTACAGTGATCTTGTTCTTGGCGAGAAATTCGACAATGGTGTCTTTACTCACGCCGAGCGTCACTGCTGCTTTACCTAGTCGTTGTGGTCCTTTTACTTCAGACATAATTTGAGTTTTGTCTATAAAAAACACAACGCAATGGCCAGTTTCAGGGAGCTATATGTATGCTACTGCTTACTGTTTCATTGCGAGGGAAATTATGACTTGTTGCCGTTGTATAATTTTAAATTCGGGCGCAATTTAGTTCATTTTCATGGGATTTGCCACGTATTTCTATTATAGAGGTCGAATAACCGTGAAACTTGGAACGCGAACTGAAATGCTTCAATGTCTGCTACGTTCATATTCTTCTAATTCCGGAAGGACTTTTTTATATTCTTCAAGACTCCAGGTTAACCCGAAGTAAGACAGGTATTCTGCGATAGGAACCATCCCGGCGCATGACCGGCGTTCATCGAGATGATCGGGATCTTCAACTGGTACAAGGTACATGCTGCCGTCCTGGTCGTTGAAACCTATCTGGCTGCCATAGATTTGTTTTTTACCCTGATTCATGAGCACGCGGTCTTCGAGCATGGCCAACTCACTGAATTCGGCATTCCCCCATCGAACGGCCTCCCTCATAACGGGCAGGTACTTTTCTTGCGTTGTTTGATCTGCGTGCTGTATCACCAAAAAGAGAGCCTGATTGCCTTCACGCCCAACCTGCCCGGGTCCAAGCCACCCGTGCTTGTCGATAATGTCGCATACCCTTACCCGGTTCGATGAATCAATGATCATCATTTGCCTGATGCGTTCATCCGACGGTGTTTGTTCTGACGTTTCCTCTCTGACAGATTGATCAAGTTCAAGTATTTTTTGCAATTCAATAGCCAATTCAGCATGATGAGCGAGCTGCTTTTCAGCATCTTCGCTGTTTTGGGTAATTGTTTTGATTATTTCGTTGTAACTGTCATCATTTACCAATGTCCTAAAATCCGGATCACGGACAAAGTGTTCCAGTCTCGAATATCCTTTTTCAGCCGCAATAGACAATTGCCGCAAGGCCTCATTTTTTTCACCGGCCAGGGCATAAGCTGCTGCGACAGCATATTGATCTTCGGGATTGTTGCAGTTCAGGCAGTGTTTCAGGGCTTTTTCACCTGCGATGGCCGCTCCATAAAAGTCTCTGGCCTGATAGAGTGAATCATATTTTGCTTTTTGAATGCTATATTGAGGATCACAATATTGAGCAATTGCGGCATTGACAAGCCAAATTGATGAAAAGGCAAATAAACGGGAAGCGAAAGAATTTGCAGAGCAGAGCATTGAGAAAGGTTTTCTGAACGAAGGTAAGAAAATATGATGATCGCGTTTGTAAGGATAATTCAAACTGATATGCAATAAAGTTTCAGTAGATTAGTTTTGTAAAATAAGAACCAATTTAAAACCACAACCAAATGAAAGATCTAAGATTGTTTATGGCGATCATCTCCTCTATCGGCTTTATTGCCGGAATTACATTTCGATTGCTGCATTGGCCTGGAGCGGATATCATTCTGCTTACAAGTGAAATCGCTATGGTGTTATTTGCACTGTTGATGATTCCTTTGGCGTTGAAGCAAGGAGCCTTCCGCGACCGGTTTCGTTATTTCTCCGGTATTGCGGGCTTAACGCTGGCAGCAGTCGGCTTTGCATTCAAGATGCTCCATTACCCAACTGCGAATATTCAGTTCCTTCTCGGAACACTGATATTGTGTGTTCTATTCTTGCCTGCGTTTTTTGTTAATCTGAGAAGGAAGGGAGTGATGTGATAATTCGAAAATATATCAATAGACCATCTCGCATGAGATGGTCTTTTTTTGGAAGTTCCCTTAATAATTCAGTGAAGAAATACATCATCGATTCTATATAAATAAAAAGTCCAAAAGGCGCCATAAGTTGCAAGCATGGGCTAATCAGCTTAGCAGGTGGCTCGTTGTATGGTAAGCTTTGTATTGAAGATTGCGTCAGCTTAAAAAAGAGCAAAACCCTTTGTGATCTTGGTGTGAAATTCCTTTGAGACCTTTGTGGTTATGTTCCGATGCGCTTTAACCCGTTAATCTGAAAATTTATTTTGCTTATTATTTTTATTTGCAATTACGGAAGATCCCAGTTTCAGTTGCAGGGTGTTAACCTTGGAGAGACTACTACCCAAATGAATGCCATTAGTATAGCGAACGTTACCTCCAATGGAGCTATTCAGTCGCGCTTACATGTCAATAATTTCGGATATTTTGACCCACCAAGCGCGACGTTCAACGGCAAATTGTTTCGCACCGATGGTGATCGGAAAGTGATCAATCAATGGTCGATGTGGAGTGGGGAAAATGCAACCACACAAACTGAGAAGTTCAGGCTTTATATCGACGCTGAAACGGATGAGCCTTTTATGGGGATACGTTCGCTTACCAATGGCATTCGCTTCGAAACGGAGGTTTCGGATGTGAGAATGCGCATCAATGGTGCTCAAAACAACACCATCAACGGTTTCAATGTAAACACCAGTGGTTTCGTGGCAATTTCCGGTGACCAGCAATTCTGGACGCTTCCCAGCGCTGCGTAAACTGCCAGTAGTCTTTACGAAACCAATATTATTATTTATTATATTTAGTGTTTTGTTAGAAATTTTGATTATCTATGCATCGACTAGTTAACCCTGGATGAATTCCATCAGATCCAATATTGCATTGTCATTGTTTAGAAGTCTACCCATAACAGCAGGATGGTTTTTGTTGTTCAGGCATACCTTAACATGCACCATGCGAATTCTCATGGGCAGCACTGGTCAAGGTCAACCACCCATCACCATTTGCCATTTGCCATTCAAATCAGGTCAGCTAAGATAAACCTCCGCAGCGCTCATCCACCGGCGGGAAACCGCTCAACATAACTTCACAATTACCTTTGATCTGAGTAAATATTTTGGGGTAATACCGGTTGGGTTTGTATAGTTTGCTGTTCCCATCACCGGTTCGCCAGAGAAAAAAAACCGGCATCAAATAAATTCAAAAACAATTCTTCCATTGCGTACAATTACTTTATTGCTTTTGTTATTGACCACAACATCTTTTTGGTCTCAAGAGAATCTTGTTTTGAATCCAAGTTTTGAGGATACGGCGACTATGACGTATGGCTATCCATTTTTATTAACTGCAAATTGGTGGAGTGCCAATGGTTTTTCATCAGAATATTTCTCACCACATTGTGAAGATTTATGTTGTGGATCTGGAGTAGTGCTTTGTTCTGACGAAGTTAACTACTTGGGTTATGAGTTAGCACAAAACGGTAACTCATATGTCGGTATGGTGATATATGAATCCACAGGTGAAACTAAAGATTATTCCCAAGGTTTTTTGTCAAGTCCATTAGTTGGTGGAATAGTCTATTGCGTGTCTGTTTGGATCTCATTAGCGGATTCTTCTAGTTTGCGCAGTTGTGATTTTCAAGTTGCATTTTCTCAGGAGAATGTTAATGACGGAGAACTTGCTGGGAGTTTCAATTTTCAAAATGTTGTTGATTTTGACATATCTTCTATTGATTCTGCGGGTTGGACATTATTTGAAGGGCTTTACACAGCAATTGGTGGTGAAACATTTATATATCTAGGAAGCAACACTCCAAATTCTGAGCTAACTTGTGTTGAAACAGTTAATGACACCTGGCTATGGAATACAGCCTATATATTAGTCGATAATATTTCTGTTCGTGAATCCCAAAGTTGTTTCATTGCAGTGACTGATCCTGAGAAGGAGACAATTTCTGTCTTTCCAAACCCCTCATCATCTTCATTGACAGTTACTAATTCTTCGAAAGATCATTTGAACTGGGAGATTTATGATTTAAATGGGGTTCTTCATATGCAAGGTGCTTTATACAAGCAAATACAAATAGACATTTCTCAAATGACAGAAGGTGTTTACGTTATAAAATTTGCTAATGGGCGTGTCATCAGGTGGTTGAAATGTTGAGTCTTTCGATTGTACGTAAGGAAAAAAATATTCATTCGTAATGAAACATTTTCTCTTTTTACTATTACTAAATTTTTGCATAAAAGCTTACGGTCAATTTCAAGTTCAAACATTGAATTTTGGGGAAACTACAACGCAAATTCGAGCTGTAGGTATAGGAAGTTTTACTAACGATGCCGACTTCCAATCCCGCCTTCACGTCAACAACTTTTTCTGCAATTCTCCTACGAGTGCAACTTTCAACGGCAAATTGTTCCGCACCGATGGTGATCGGAAAGTGATCAATCAATGGTCGATGTGGAGCGGTGAAAATGCAACCACACAAACCGAGAAGTTCAGGCTTTATATTGACGCTGAAACGGATGAGCCTTTTATGGGGATACGCTCGCTTACCAATGGCATTCGCTTCGAAACGGAGGTTTCGGATGTGAGAATGCGCATCAATGGTGCTCAAAACAACACCATCAACGGTTTCAATGTAAACACCAGTGGTTTCGTGGCAATAACGCGCGATCAGGGTTTTTTGACCAGTGGCGCGCAGACTCCTTACAGTCTGCTGCATATTGCCGGAGAGCAAAATACCACACAGCAGACCGGCTATAGACCATGGATGCGGGATGGGCTTACGTTCACCGGCAACAGCGATTTGGCATACTTAGGTCCGAGAGCCATAGGAGAAGATATAACTGAATTTGTGATCGGTGTTACTGACAATGCAGGTGTTGGTACCACAGGACCAGATTATGTCGTTGTGCGTTTCATGCGCGGAAATGGAACTTCTTCAGGAGCTGGAACCAATTCTTTAGAAGGGCTCGAAATCATGCGTTGCGTGGCAGAAGGAACCGGAAGAGTCGGAATTGGCGACGAATTCAGTCACCTCAATGGTTTTCGTCCGCAAAGGAGGTTACATGTGCACGATCCCGGCCTCAGCCAAACAACCAACGCTCAATTGCGTTTATCACAAAGTTTCGATCAAAATTTTACTGATTTCCGGGTCACCGGATTGGGTAACTTGTACATCAATCTTTATGGCGAAGGTCAAAACGTTGGCATAGAAGAGCCTTTGCCACTGGAAAGGCTGGATGTAAACGGTAACGGTCGCTTCCAAAATATTCCTGATGGTGGATTTAATTGCATCATTGTCGGGCGCAATCTGGATACCAACAACCCTCAAGACAATACACTGCGACGATTGGATTTGAACAACGACCCCAACACCTATTTGGCAGGTGATGGAACTTGGGCAACCGTACCAAACAATCCTGTTTGTGATTGGAATTTGCAAACCAATGGCACAAGCAATGATGTGGTCATGGGATATGCCGGCTCATGCAATGAAGGGAATGTGGGGATTGGCGTCGACAATCCAACTGCAAAATTGGATGTCTGGAAGAGCACCCCAGGTGTTACTGCCAATCAAATCGGAGCTCAAATTGAACTTGTAGGCGGCTTGTTTGCGAATACCGGGTTGGATGTTGTCATGTCTTCGCCTGTTTTTAGTGGAGCTACGGAAACTATAGGTGTCCGATCCCGAAGTCAAGGTGGATTGTCAAAAAATTTTGGTGGATACTTTGAAGCTCTTTCTGTTAATGGCTCCAACATGTCAACAGGACTCTTTGCACAGGCCAGCGGCCCGGACAATTCAATAGGTCAAGTAGGGGTTAGTGGTTTTGCCAATTTTGGTTATAACAGCATAGGCGTTTACGGCAGAGCAACTACAAATCTCAACGGCGCACCAACTACCTCAAGGAATAGCACAGGTGTTTACGGTTATGCTGACGCTGCCGGATCTGCACCGGTTAATTTTTCTTTAATCGGCGTGCATGGCCGATCAAATGCTTCGAATTCGTGTGGTTATCGGGCAATTGGAGTTTATGGTGCATTACAAAATGTGGATTCAATTTGTAATCCCAACTCTTGGGCAGGATTTTTTCAAGGCAGCGTCTTCACAACCGGCGTATTCCAAACCTCTGACGAGTCGCTCAAGACGAACGTCGAAAATTTAGAGGACGCAACTTCGGTGCTCATGAGTCTGCAACCCAGAAAGTATCAATTTAATGTTGATCAGTATCCCCAAATGAATCTTCCCTCCGGCGAACAAATGGGTTTTATGGCGCAGGATCTTGCTGAAGTATTGCCTTCTTTGGTTCGTTCCAATTCAACTATTGCTGAATTAGACAGTTTGGGAAACGTTGTTCAAGAAGAGGTTCCCTTCATGTGCGTCAATTATACCGGATTGATTCCGCTGATTGTTGCTGCAAGTCAGGAACAACAAGCGACCATTCAGAATTTGCAAACAAAACTGGCACAGTTTCAGGAGCAATTGAGTGCCTGTTGCGCCGCAACTGATGCACAGCAGTCTTTTCAAAACATGCGGGATAACGATTCTGAGGTACAGCGTTCTTCAATTCGTTTGTCGAATGTTGCATCCATCGTTTTAGATCAGAACATACCAAATCCAATGGAAGAAACTACGTTGATCAATTTCCGAATAGACGAAGACTTCAATCAGGCTGAAATAATTTTCTACAGCGCTAATGGCAAAAAGATTAATTCACACAAAATTTCTGCCAGTGGCGAAGGAAGTTTAACTGTTTTTGCTGATGATCTTTCAAGTGGAATTTACACTTATGTGCTGGTAGTTGATAACGTGGTAATTGATTCTAAGAAAATGGTTAAGAAATAATGAACCCATGCAAAGTGAATATGTCTTTACGACAGTGTAAGGTTTAAAAAATGCGAAAGCGTCCTTTTGGGACGCCTTCGCTTAGTATACACTTTTGATTTCGCAGAACTATACTCATTTATTTATTCAAACTCCGCCTTCAGAATTCTTACCACTTCATCCACTGTTTCTTCTTCAAGGTCTGTTCTTTTCACAAGATCTTCTTTGGGAATATTCAGAACAGAGCGTGCGGTGTCGCAACCAATGCTCTTGAGTTCGTCGATGATCCATGCATCGATTTCGTCTGAAAATTCTTCCAGATCCACATCATCAATGTCAGTGTCTGTTTCGCGGTAGACATCAATTTCGTAACCGGTGAGTTTGCTCGCCAGTTTGATGTTGTTACCACCTTTTCCGATAGCAAGTGAAACCTGATCAGGCTTGAGGAAGACATCGGCCTTCATGTTATCCTTATCAAGATTGATGCTGCTGATCTTCGCAGGAGCAAGAGCTCTTGTGATCAAAAGGTTGTCGTTGTTGGTGTACTGAATTACGTCGATATTCTCATTGCGCAATTCACGCACGATGGTGTGAATACGTGCACCTTTCATACCAACGCATGCACCAACCGGGTCAACGCGGTCGTCATAACTTTCCACAGCCACTTTCGCTCTTTCACCCGGTTCACGTACGATCTTCTTGATTGTGATAAGGCCGTCGAATACTTCAGGAACTTCCTGCTCGAAGAGTTTTTCTAAAAACTCCGGAGCAGTGCGGCTCAGGATGATCTGAGGCGTGTTGTTGCGTAGATCCACTTTATATACCACGGCGCGTATGGTGTCGCCCTTTTTGTAAAAGTCGCTCGGAATCTGTTGGTCTTTCGGGAGGATAAGTTCATTGTCCTCATCATCGAGCACAAGCATTTCTTTTTTCCAAACCTGATAAACTTCACCGGAGATAATTTCTCCAACGCGCTCACGGTATTTCTGGTAGAGATGATCTTTCTCCAGATCCATAATGCGCGACTGAAGATTTTGACGCATCGCCAAAATATTCCGGCGACCGAAATCTTCAATTTTGATTTCCTCAATCAATTCTTCACCGACTTCCAGATCCGGTACGATCTTTTGAGCCATGCCCACTTCGATCTGTGCTACCTCGTCATCGAGTTCACCATCGGGAACTATTTGACGTGTGCGCCAGATTTCAAGGTCACCACGATCGGGGTTAATAATGATGTCGAATCCATCGTCAGCGCCCCAGCGCTTGAGGATCATGCTGCGGAACACCTCATCGAGGATGTTGTTCATGGTTTCGCGATCGATGTCCTTCAATTCCTTGAAGTCCGAAAACGCGTCCATTAGATTGATGCCTTTCATCTTTTTATAGTTTTTGATATAATAGTATTGGGTATTGAGTATTGGTTGGTTGTGATGAGGGGTGGGTTAATTTTTTGTTGTGCTATTTCTGAATCGAGTTTTTTAAGAAGATTGTAATTCATCTTTTGAATTTCTTCTATCATACATGTTAGTTTTTTAAATTCATCATCTTTTAAATATCCTATCGCTTTAACGATAACAAGTTGCGTTTCTAATTCTGTACATGAACCACTGGCTATTCCTAAAAAATGCCTGAATTCACGTTTGTTATTTCTACCTGCACCTTCGGCATATTGCTTGGTACTGATACCGAAGATCTTCTTATTTGGCTGGTTAGTCCGTAAATTTCTTCCTTTGGGAAAAGCTTGGTGATGCTATAAATTTCAATTGAAAGCTCTACCGACTTTCCCCAAATTTTGAGTTTTTTATATTGATGCATCCACCAATTTTTTTATAATAACTATAATCTCTAAAACCTAACCACTCCCTCTCAGCCACTCACTTAAAACTAATTACAATTTTCGTTTCAGCGATTTCTGTGAATGGAATGATACTTTCCTTTTCCACCAACGCCTTCTTTTTTGTGCCAGGAATTACTTCCTTAGCAGATGTAAATAAGGTGATACCCGTTTCATCAGCTCCACGAAGCTCACCCTCCACCTTGCTTTTGTCATTCAATTTCACCGACACTGTTCGGCCAATGTTTTTCTTGTACTGGCGCAGAACTTTGAGCGGCTTCATCAGATCCGGTGACGAAACTTCGAGCGAATAGTCCTCCACTTCGCGGTCCATTTCATGCAGGATGTGGCGGTGAATATCGGTGCAGGCTTCAATGGTGATAGCCGGCTCTCCATCCATCGTCACATCAATCACATTACCAGGACGAACAACCACATCAACGATGAACATATCGCTGCCTGCGATCTTTTCTTCGATGAGTTTTGTGACTTGTTCCTTTGTAATCATAATTGCTATGCCCGGGATTTGTACCAAAGAAAAGAGGGGCTTGAGACCCCTCTTCACATCGTACTAGTACTTGCCAAAAGCGACGCAAATGTATTACAGACTCCGAAAAATTACAAAAAAGATTTTTTTTTGACAATATGGTTGGCTGATTTTATTCCTCGGTATCGGTGAGCTCATTTGTAAAAATTACAGGGCAGAGGTAATGGCATGTTAATCAGTGCTTAAAGTGCGAAATGAACACAGGTTTGTGCTGAATTGTTATTTATTAACCTTGCCGAGGTTTACTATGAACTAACTTGCACTCTGAAATTTTCATTCATAACCCTGTAATAGAAGAATTTAATTAATGGCATTTGTCACATTCAACACCAAGGAACATCCGTTCTTTGATGAGCTCAAGAAAAAAGTTGACGCTTACTTCGAGAGCAACAGTCTCAACAGATGGGGAAACTGGAAAATCTATTTGAAGACAGCCATACTGCTATCATGTCTGTTCGGTTTTTATATCTGGCTGGTGTTCTTTACTCCAGGAATATTCCTGAGCATAATTTTGTGCACATTGTTGGGCGTTTCCCTTGCTGCAGTTGGTTTTAACGTCATGCATGACAGTGCACATGGCAGTTTTTCGCAACACACATGGTTGAACAATATGATGGGATATTCCCTGAATCTCATGGGAGGAGACGTGAAGCTGTGGAAGACCAAGCACAACATGACGCATCACAGTTTCACCAACATCGAAGGAATGGACGATGATATTGATATACAGCCTGTAATGCGCATCAGCAGCCATCAAAAGAGATATTGGATTCATCGTTTCCAGCATATTTATGCATTCGTCTTTTATGCTTTGAACTACTTATTCTGGGTGTTTTATTTCGATTTTTTGAAGTATTTCACCAGAAAGGTTGGTAATACCAAGATTCGGAGTTTTGGATTTTGGGATCATATTTCTTTTTGGGCTACCAAATTGACTTACGTATTTTTATTTATCGTTTTGCCGATCATCAAAATTGGCTTCCTGCCCACGATTATCGGCTATCTCATTGTAACATGCTCTTGTGGTATCGTAATTGCGATTGTATTCCAGCTTGCACACGTGGTTGAGGAGACGTCTTTTGTCGATCTTGAAGGAACTGAAGGTAAACTGGAGGTAGAATGGGCCGTTCATCAAATCAATACAACGAGCAATTTTGCAACCCACAATCCGATTGTTCACTGGTTCACAGGCGGTCTTAATCATCAGGTTGAACACCATTTGTTTCCGCGTATTTCACACATACACTATCCTGCTCTGAACAAGATTGTTAAGGAAACATGCGAAAAATTCGGCGTTCAATACAACGAACACCGCACGGTGCTTCAGGCTGTTCGTTCTCATGTGGTTCATTTGAGGAATATCGGTCGTGCCTGATATTTTTCAGAGTCACTTATCCTTCCATTTCCATAGGTACATGCAGGCATAAGTTCTGTATGGCTGCCATTTTTCGCTGATGCTCAATATATCAGTGCTCATCTGTTTTTTTGTCGGCCGGATCCAGCTCGTATAGTTTTGCCATTGCTTGTTGAATTCCGAGATCATCCGGATCAAAAACATCTTCACGTCCCAATGCGAATATGAGCAGCATTTCTGTGGTCCATTTTCCAACCCCTTTGATGCTGATCAGCAGCTCGGTTATCTCCTGATCATTCATGCGGTGCAATTGTCTGTCGGTGATTTTATGCTCCGTTTTTTGTCTTTGGCAAGATGATTCCTGTGCATTAGACGAAGGTAAGTTATGCTGCCAGAATGAACTTGTTTATGTTTTGCTGTCGTTCGCATACATCAGAATGCTGTTCATCACATATAGTTGAATCACGCGTCTGACTGCCCACATCTTTGAGCCACTTAAACGATTTTGACTCACTAAACTGGAAGCTCTGCTAACTGGGCTCGTAACTTCTCCCGGCATTGTCGGGAGAAGTTAAGGGAGCCGAAAGAAAACAAAGTTTAATCCCCTAAAACCACAAAAGATGAGACACCAATCTGAATCCGAAATTGCAAGAATCCTGATCCTGGTTGCGACCATGATTCTTGGTTTGATCTCCATGAGCAAAGGTGCTGAAGCCAATTGCAAGTGTGAAATTGAGGGAGCTGTGTTCCATGTTTGGTACCTTGACAATGATGGAGATGGTATGGGCGATGCCTTCAATGCGCGTATCGGATGCATTCAGCCAACGGGTTATGTTGACAATAGTTTCGATCAGGACGACACCACATACGACAACTCACTTGACCGTCAGCAGGGACAGATACAGGAGTGGTTTCGTGATGAAGACGGTGATGGATTCGGGGATCCATTGCAGGTAATGATTTCTGCTATTTGCCCTCCGGGCTATGTTGGTGATTTCTCCGATCCTGATGATAGCAACGCGAAAATTTTATTTGATAAAAACGCTCAGGAACTCCTCACGCAGAACAAAGCACATTAAACTTTAACCAAGTGGTTTCTTCAATTAAGCGTTTTGCTTTCCCACAAAACCCTTTGGCCCTCCGGAGGGTTTTGTCATTTTACCAACTGAGGTCGCAATCAACCCGTTTTCTGCCATTTTTGCGGGATGAAGTCAATCACTTTACTGTTATTCGTTGCATTGGCCGGCACTGCAGAGTTGACCGCTGCGGAACCGGGAAATTCAGGAATTTCAGGTCGGCAGATTTTACTTCCTGAGCAGTTTGAAATTCTGGTGGGAACAGAAAACGTTACGTCACAAGTCGTTTCAGAAAAGATGATC
>JBEIHH010000061.1:0-18893 GCA_040381475.1 Crocinitomicaceae bacterium
ATACCTCCAATATTTATGGATACAATACACACGGAAGTCATGTTGCCGGAATAGCTGGCGGAGGTGGAGCAGGAATTCAATACAGAGGAATGGCCCCTGAAGCCGGTTTCTTGTTCAATACGTTCCTGATTGACTATGCCTCAGTAATAGATGGCTTCGTCTGGATGAAAGAAAAAGCGGAATCTTTGAACAAAAGACTCGTGATCAACATGAGTTGGGGATTGTTTTATATCGGAACCCAAGATGGAAATTCCCTCATTTCACAAGCTATTTCAGAATTGTCTGATCAGGGTGTTGTTTTTGTCTCTTCCGGGGGTAACAATGGTGATGCGAATTTTCATATCAAGAAGGAGTTCGATCAGGATACAATTCAAACACGAATCATTTTTGATTCATACCAGAATACGCCGAACATGTGGGGACAAAGCATTACCATATGGGGAGAGCCCGATCAGCCTTTCGACATTCGTTTAAGTATGTATGAAACGGCAATCACAACACTTGATCTGACTCCATTCCTATCAACTGCTACCATGCCTGCATACATTGATTCGTTTTTGGTATCGGACAATGATACGGTTTGGTACAATATCACTTGTGATGCTGCTCATCCGCTGAACGGGCGGCCACACTTGAGAATTCGCGTGCGCAATCTGGATAGTACAATCAAGGTCGGATTGTATGCTCACGCTGAATCAGGAACAGTTCATTTCTGGAATGTTGTTGAACTAACCACGGGTGTGGGCAATTGGGGATTGAATTTTTTGGCCTTTGGAGAAAATGGTGTGAGTGGTGATAACACTTACGGCATAAGTGAACCTGCATGCTCGGATGATGTAATTGCTGTTGCTGCATATGCTGCGGGTTATATCAATGGGGCGGGAAATCCGGCCGGTGGAACATTGGCGGATTTTTCAAGTGTTGGCCCGCTCATTACAGGCCAGATGAAGCCGGATCTTGCTGCTCCGGGTGTGAGCGTCGCATCTTCCATTTCTTCTTTCACAGATATGTCAATCAGTTCCGTCAATTCAGTTGAATTCAATGGTGAAGAGTATGATTTTGCAAGATTGTCTGGAACTTCAATGGCATCGCCTTGTGTGGCAGGAATAGTTGCATTGATGCTTGATGCCAATCCTTTTCTCAGCTCTCAACAGGTTGAAGACATTCTGAAGGAAACAGCAAGATTGGACAGTCATACCGGAGACATAAATTTTCCGGGCGATGTGAGATGGGGAATGGGCAAAGTCAATGCCTATGCCGCTGTTTTACTTTCTCTTGCAACCATTGGTTTGGAAATTCAAGATACTGAATCTTTCAGGGTAATGGTATATCCTAATCCTACCGATGAATTTTTTCGCATTGGATGGCAAGATCATGAACTGCCGGAAGAAGTTACTGCATTTGATTTGAAAGGGAACAGGACATCAGTGAAACTAAGAAATGGCTTGGCAGATGTGAGTTCATTGGCTTCAGGCATTTATGTGCTTGAATTGAAAAGAGGTAAGAGAATAGGTTATACCAGACTGGTTGTTCAATAGGAATAGATGATAATGGATTTTACGCTCAGATATCTGGACACCCCACAAAAGCTGATTCTCCTCTGTGCCCTTTTATCTCTTTTGACCAGTTTTGGGTTTTTCACATTGAAACGCTGGAAGCCAGCGTTATTTTTTCTGATGTTGTTTTCCTTCACGGGCTTTTTATCTGCTGCTTTTTTCGATCCTTTCCTTCATCTCTGGGATGAAAGGTTCCATGCGCTGGTCGCGAAAAGCATGATCAACGATCCCTTCACGCCTCTGTTATATGAAACACGTCTGTTGGAACCGCTGATAGATGATTGGAGTACTCAAAACGTTTGGTTGCATAAGCAGCCTTTGTTTATGTGGCAGATGGCATTGTCTATGAAAATATTTGGTAGTCATGAATGGGCAGCAAGATTGCCTGATGTTGTGCTAGCAACTGTTTTGGTCTTCGCGTTTTTCAGATCGGGTAAACTTTTACGGAATGAGACTACAGGATATTTATCGGCTCTTCTTTTTGTAACAACAGGCTTTTTATTTGAATTGGTAAGTGGCAGGCAAATGCTCGATCACAATGATTTCGTTTTTGTTTCATACGTTTCGCTCAGTGTCTGGTCATGGCTTGAATTGAGATTGTCCGGTGGAAAAAAGTGGATCGTGCTTACTGGTTTGTTTGCAGGTTGTGCGATCCTCTGTAAATGGCTACCCGGGCTTTTTGTTTTTCTGATTTGGTTTATTTTTCTGATGATCAATAAGGTTTTCTCTAGGTCGAAATACCGCGAAATGCTTTATGCGTTGCTGGTTACTTTATGCATTGCATTGCCCTGGCAGATATATATATTCTCGATGTTTCCTGATGTTGCCGCAAAAGAGTTTGCCTTGAATACAAGGCATTTTTTTGAGGTCATCGAAGGGCATGACGGCACCATAGGGTTTCATTTTTTAAGGATCAATGATATTTTCGGCTTTGGTGCTTTGCTGATCATTCCTCTGGCATGGCTTTATGTTGTTATTCAAGAAGAAAAAAAGTTGTACTGGATTTCATTGCTGCTATCATGTGTTTTCGTTTACGGATTTTTTTCAATTGCCAAAACGAAAATGCCTGCTTTTACTGCTCTTGCGATCATGCCTTCATTGCTGGCATTTGCTGCTCTTCTCGACTGGATAGTCCAGCGGTTGCAGATTGTTTTACACATGAAGATTTTTAGAATTGTCATACCTGTTTTATTGTTATTGCTCTGCTGGTGGCGCTTAAATCCTGCGACAATTGCAAAGCATCATGCCTTAATTGAAGATCCGGGTCCATACTGGCTTGGTATGCGCCATAATGCAGAGATCTTTCGTGAAATGATATTGACTGATAACGTTGTCATCTTTAATGCAACACGTGGCACATATCTGGAATGCATGTTTTACACCGGTCTGCCGTCGTACGATTTTCTTCCCGATCAGAAACAACTTGAATTACTGAGGGAAAATGGAAATGTGGCATGCATCATTGATGCATCAGAAATTGTTCTTCCGGATTATTACGACGAATATGATGTGATTTCAGATGACAAACCTATCATGAAGAACTATTGATCTACATGTAGTCAGGACAAACTTTGATTTTCCTTGGTTTTGGTTTCGGTGGAATTATATAGATAACGGCAATTTCAAATCCACCACGCCCGCTCGAAGCGGGTTTCAAATTGCTTGTATTGATATCATAGCTCAGTCCTACATTCCACTCGTTGTAATGCATACCTGCAACTATGTATCCTGCATCCCTTGCACGACCCAAAACACCGGCATAAACTGCTTTCCATGCATATTGTCTGTTATCTGTGATAAAGTAACCTAATCCACCGAAGTTGAATTCGCTGTAGGTTCCCTGAATACTGCTCATCAACATGGGCTCTACCAGCCAGCCATTGCTAACCGGAAATCTGTAGCTTCCGTGGAAGTTTAATCTTGTGTCAAGCTTAACAATGTTGTCATTGAAAAAACTTTGGCGTGGATTATTGATGTTGTAGATCGCGATACCACCTATTAATTCTTCCTGTCTGCTTTTAGTCCTCCGATAAACCAGACCGGCGTTCATTTGAACATATCCTCTTGAATCCCTTGCATACAATTCTTCTGACGAGATACCCGGATCATAAACAAAACCATTCCATTGATTGTCGTATCGCAATTCACTGTAGTCAATGTTCATTCCGGTATATCCAAGAGTCACGGCACCGGAAATCACAGAAAATGGGTCATTTCCTATTGGGAAGTCTTTGCCAATGTTCAGTTGAATATGATTCGTTGTGAATTTTGAATCACCTGCCTTATCATGAAAGAAAGAGAGCCCGGCATTGAAACCTGTTGCATATCCTAATCCGTCTTTTTTATTTAGAACACCATCAGGCAACTCAAGGTGATTTGCATCAGTTCCCAGTCCAAATGTCGAATATGGCACTGTAACCGCACGCCATTGTGTTCTTTGATTGGCAACAAAACGATAAGCACCCTGAAATTGACCCGTTAATCCGGGATTAAGATTGTACGGACAATTGAAAAATTGGGAGAAGTGTATGTCCTGTCCGATAACTCGTATGGATGATATAAGAAGCAAAGCGACAGCGAAAAAACTTCTGTGCAAAGTCAATCTTCCTGCAATATTTAATTGGCCTCTCATCGGATAACAGTGATATTTCCTTCTTCAAAATATTGCTGTCCTCCGAGGCATGTTACTTCAAGGTAATACACGTATACATCTGGATCAACTTCACGGCCTTCGAATTTTCCATCCCATCCAGATTGTGGATTTTTAGTCTCAAATACTTTTTCTCCCCATCTGTCATAAAGCACGAAGTACATGTCCGTTATATTGTTTGCACGTACATATAATTTTTCGTTTCTGCCATCCGAATTGGGTGTAAAGGCATTCGGTACATAAATACTAGGCGGACCGCAGACAAAATCTACTACCGTTACCCTGACTTCAGCCATGGCTGCGCATTCACCGTCGTAAGCGGTGACCAGATATTCCGTCGTCACAATTGGTGTTGCAATGGGATTTTGGATAAAGCCATTATTCAGCGACTCAACCGGCGTCCAGGAGTATGAATACCCGCCCGGTGAAACATTCAACTGGCTTGACTGGCCTTCAACGATGAAAGATGGTTCAGCGGTTGCCAATAGTTGTTCAGCATGCAACTCACTGATGGTAATCAGCACTTCGTCCGCGGCAACACAACCAAAAGGTGTGTCGGCACTCACACCAAAGAGTGTTGCCTCTGAAACAACCACTTCGACTTCCGGCGTGTTTTGGCCTTCAATTACAAGAAATTCCGGAGTCCAGAAGTATACAAATTCATCATTGGGATCGAGCACAGACAATGTAACGGTATCACCTTCACATGCTGTGAAGTCTCCTTCAATTTCTGTCTGAAAGCTGACCAGATTAACGGTTACTTCAGATTGTAGTTCGCATCCGTTTTTTTCAATTCGAACGTAATATGTCGTTGGAATCAATACTTCAGCTTCAATATCGGGATCGGAGGTATTCTCATTGAGTATGTTTGAGAAATCAGGATCATCACTCCAGAAAATCAGTGCATCACCCGGACTGAAACTAGCGGCTAACGTGATTGCGCCATCATCACAAATTGTTGTATCTTCAGGTATTTCCAAAACAAGAACCGTAACATCAACGAGTTGCTGATATACGTCGGTGCAACCGTCGTGTTCGACTTCTAATGTGTATAGTGTCGATGTTCCATTGGAAAAGGTCGGACTGGAAACACTCGTGCTGTTAAGGAAATCTGCAGGAGACCATGAGTAAAGGTATCCCTCTGTCGAAGCCAGTCCGATTGTTGCTGTTGTCTCATCACAAAGCAAAACATCCTCAAGTGAATCATTTACCGGTGCAAAAATTTCAATGGTCTGAGATAGTGTGTCTGCTCCATTGCAAGTTGCATCGTGAGTTACTATAAGATTGATTTCGTATATGCCGGGTTCATCATATGTATGCTGCGGATTTTGTGATGTCGAAACCGGGGAGCCATCACCGAAATTCCATTGATAACTCAGAGCGTAAGTGCTGGAATTCTGAAATTGTATGATGTTGTCAGTGCATCCTGTGGGCTGTACATCAAAATCTGCAACAGTGATTGGCAACTGAAAATCGAATTTGTAAACTCCGTTGTTGCATGAGCTGTTGTTTTCCGGGGACCATGCATTGTCCGGATGAATGGGAAAGTCATCAAATCCCCCGCATCCGGCACAAACGCTTTGATATATTACACCTTTCCGGTCAAATCTACTGGTGCCGCCATCAACGTGTTCACTGCTCTCACCCCCGCCGAAGAATGTGCCGTATTCCATTGCCGACATGTTCTCATCAAATACGGCCATATAAAAATCTCCTGTGGTGCAGGTTGCATCAAATGCATCCGATGAAGTATCCATGTTGTTCATGGAGTGTAGGTTCGCTCCCGGATTCAGTGGGTTGTTCGCAACTGTAGTGATGCCCCATCCGGAAATGTAAACACGATTGCAGAAATCAACCAGAAATGCTGAGGGTGATAAATTCGGTTTACTATCGCCCGTCCCAATAACGGTCGACCAAATGACGTTAGAAAGATCTGAATTGAATTTGCTCAACAGATTACCACTGTCTGGTGTCCCATAGTCTGCATTAATTATGAATGTTGAACCTGCTGCTGTTGTCTGCCCGAAAACATAAACCTTGTCTTCATCATCAAGTTCAATAAAATACAATTGATCGTAAGTTGATGCGCCCCAATAGGTAGCTGACAACAAATTACTTCCCGAGGAAGAAAATCTGACTATATAACCATCGGCAAGGCCACCAGCATTGTTATTTTGTATTGTATTGGATTGATTTGGGAAAAGATCGGTCGATACTGTGCCACCGCAAATGTAGATTTCACCAGTATTGCTGGTAGTTACAGAAAAGCCGGAATCGTCTGATGATCCTCCTATGAAAGTGCTCCAGATGATGTCATCCAGCGTTGGTGTCAACTTTAGCAACACTGCATCTTGCCCGCCACCCGGAAATGTCTGCCACCCGTTTTCAACTGGAAAATCTGAAGAGAAGGTAGAGGACACGATAAGAATGTTTTCGTTATCATCCAGAGAAATCTCTCCTCGGAATTCATCGGCATAATTGTGCTTCAACGCTATTGCTGTGCACATGCCATCATTACTGCTTCCTCCCAGATAGGTTGATCCTATAAGTTCAGTTGCATCAGAAGAAAAGTGCGCAACGACAATGTCTGAACCATTGGGAAAATTGGCACCGGTGCCCGATGGACTTACAACACCGCCTCCTCCGAAGGATTGGTCAAATGCGTCATCAGTAACAGGGAAATCGGCCGATCCGGTCGAACCGTATACCATAAGTTCCCCTGCGCTGTTCGTAATAATGCTATGAGGCAAATCGTCGCCACTGCCGCCAAGAAACGTTGACCAAACCATGAATGTGCCGCTTACATCATATTTGCTCAGCGCCATATCTATGCCTTCTTCAATAGCGCTATCACCGCCCTGATGTATGACCTGGTATGCTCCTGTGGTAACGGGATAATTCTGGCCGAAGGCAGAGCTTCCGCTATACAGATAACCTTCTTCGTCATAGGTCGCTGTATATCCGAAATTGTTGCTGCTGCTACCGCTGTAGGTGGAAAAAACTATTTCAGGATCTATGGTGAGTTCGTAGTTACTGTCGTATCCGTTGGGGAAAACGAACGAAACGTCATTGCCACTGAGGGCATAATCACATGCGACGAATTTTTTTTCTCCGCGAATCATTTGCCAGGCTACCGGCTTCTGTTCCCAGATTGTTTGAACCGAAGTGGTAATTTTAATTCTCCCGTTTTCAAGTTCTACTTTTTCGGCTCCTTCGTAGGTCATTGCAATCTCGGAAGCATTACCACCTGGATGTACGTAGAAATCGTACTTCAGAAAAAAGTCATGGCTGTATACACTCAAATCAATACCAGGGTAAAGTTCAGCTACTGAAACTTCCCGAAATGATCTGCAGCCACCCGCCCAATTCTGCTCATTGTTGCCAAGGAAGTAGTTGAATTTGGTAGGTAATTCTCCTCGCATTGTGGCCGTGTTCTCAGATGCCCCCTGAAATTTGAGGCGATAAACATGTCCTTTGTACCTCGCTTCTCCCGGCTGGATGGATTTTCCTTCGTCATGAACACGCCTGATTTCGCTGAGATCCATGAAATGATATGTGAATCCTCCTGACTCCAGAAAAAACTTGCCGGACTCAAGATCCGCTGCGGCTATTACCTTTTCGGGCCATTGTCCGAGGTTTTCTGTCAATGGATAATGCGGGCGCACATTCGTTTGTGCCAAAAGCATAGCCCTGACGGTAACAATAAGAATGATCAGCGGTATACGCATGAGACGAAGATAGAAAGATTTTTTATCTTTCGGAAAGACAGTATTTTTACCGTAAGTGTTGTATCAAGGCTTGTTGATTGGTTATGCAACGATTCCGAAAATGGATTGTTAATTCATTGTCACGTTATATGGAATCCAAGGTGTTAATTTGTCTTTCTTTGAAATGGCTTTCTTAAGTGAAAAAAGGATAATGTTGAGAATTCCACACTGTTTGCTGATCGCGTTCTTCGTGGTTTTGTTTTCTGCCTTAGCAGCAGGACAGGTTGCTTCAATATCCCAAGGCTTTATCCAGAATAAAGGCCAAATCACAGATCAATGCGGGAACCCAAACGATCATGTAATAGCCGCATATTTCAACGATTACCTTGATTTTATCATCAATAAGGACGGATTCTCTTACCAGCTTAAAACACCGCTGATCCCTTCTGTTTTTGAGACCGCGGGTGAATCAAATGCTTTTTCATGTCATAGGGTGGATATAAGTCTTGAAAACATGAGCCCGGATTTTAGCATCGAGTTCTTTGGTGAATTGCCTGGAGAAGAGCAATTTATCAATCAACATGGGTTTTTTTCTTCAGTGAAAAAATATTCAGGTATTGTTCTCAAATCAGTTTATTCCAGAATTGATCTGGAGTTTCTCATAGACAATGAATCTGAATATCCGGTAAAATATAATTTCATTGTTCATGATCTTGGAGTGATTGCGGATATACGAATGAAATATTCAGGGCAGGAAAGCCTTGGAATCACAGATGAAACCTTTGGCAATGGTGGAGAAGTATCCGTTAAGACCTCGATTGGTGAACTGCGTGAAGATATTCCCCTGAGCTATTGGATGGATGAAGAACGCATCAATGCAGTGGCCGTTCGTTATGTAAATGTGGGTCCTGACGCGATCGGATACGAGCTTAATCCGCAACATTCCATCCCTCAAGGCAAAACATTGGTTATTGATCCGACACCACAGGTAAATTGGGCAACTTATTTCGGTGGTACCGGAATAGACCAGGCCAATGTAGTGAAACTCGATGGCTTTGGTTTTGTTTATCTGGCAGGTAATACCAATTCCTCTTCTGGAATTGCGACCAGTGGTGCATATCAGACTACCTTCGGTGGTGGAGCCGGTAACGACATTTTTATTTCCAAGTTTGATTTGAACGGGAGTAGAATTTGGACAACATATTTTGGCGGGGCAGGCGAAGAACAGATATATGGACTCGCGACCGATGCTTCTGCGAATATTTATTTTACAGGTTCGTCAACTTCTACTTCCGGTATTGCAACTTTGGGGGCATATCAATCCACACCAGGTGGTCAGTCCGACTTGATTGTAGGTAAGTTCAACACCACAGGTTCACTGCAATGGTGTAGTTACCTGGGTGGCACGCAAAACGATATCGGGTATGGAATACAGATTCTCGGTTCAAATGTGTTCGTGGTTGGTACGGCCACTTCAACAACGGGTATCGCATCAGTCGGAGCATCGCAAACCTCATATGGCGGCGGTACTTCAGATGGCGTCATTTGCAGGTTTTCCGACACCGGGATTTTTTCATGGTCCACATATTTCGGATCATCTGGTAACGATATTCTTCGTGGTCTAGATATAAATTCATCGGGCAATCTAGTAGTTGCTGGCTATACAACGGGTAATGCAGGTCTAACCACTGCAGGGGTTCATCAAACTGCTTTTGCAGGAGTCAATGATGGTTTGGTTGCGACATATACAAGCACGGGAAATAAGGTATGGTGTAGCTATTTCGGCGGTAGTTTAAGTGACTTGTGTTTGAGTGTTGCTGTTAATTCATCAGACGAGATAGTTTTGTGCGGCTATACATATTCGAGCGCGGGCGTGGCAACAGCAGGGGCATACGATGTATCTGCGGCTGGTGCAGGTGATGTTTTTATCAATGTATTCAGTAGTGTAGGAACAAGAATGTGGGGCACTTATTACGGTGGCACGGGCACTGATATTGGCTCTGCGATATTTATTGATGCCGTAGACAATATTTTTATTTCAGGAAATACAAACTCCGCAGGATCAATAGCATCACCTGGGGCTCAGCAAACTTCGTTCGGTGGTGGTATTGCGGATGGATTTTTCGCCCAGTTCAACACGGCGGGAACTTTGAACTGGGGTACTTATTTGGGAGGCAGCGGGGATGACTATTTGCGAGGTGTGGATGTTGATGCAGTGACTGGCGCTTATACTGCTGGTTTCAGCAATTCCTCTTCAGGAATATCTACAACAGGATCTCATCAGACTTCAATTGCATCTGCTTCTAGCGATGGGATTCTTGTCAAATACAACAATCTCAGTTTTCTGCCGATCAACATTATCAGTTTCAGTGCAACGCCTTCTGAAAATCAGGAAGCAGTGGAATGCAACTGGAAAGTAGCTTCCGAAAGTTCCTGTCAAGGCTATGTTCTTGATAGAAGTGCTGACGGATCAACTTGGTCTTTGCTTGATGAACTAGGCTGCACCGGTTTTGATTCCATTTATGAGTATCAGGTGCTGGATGAGTCTCCTGACATGGGTATCAATTATTATCGTATCAGTCAACTCGATTTTCAAGGCAATGTCGTTGACTCAAAGGTTGCCGTGGTTATGCTGCAGCAAGACCCGGATGACCTCTTACTTTATCCAATTCCGGCGGGGAATTATTTGAATATGATGGTCAATAGTCGTGATGATCAATTCTGTACTTTAAATGTATTTGATCTTTATGGTAAATTATTGATGTCATCTCCATTGAGCTTCATCAGAGGATCAAATTATCTGGGTATTGAAACAGCATCACTCCCTCATGGACACTATATTGTTCAATTAGTCAGTCCGGATGGTACGTTTACTCAAAAGAAATTTACGAAGTAAAAAATAAAGCTGCCTTCTATTGAAAGCAGCCTTATCAAAACAAATTGCAATAAACCAATCCGTTGAGGATCTTACGTTGTCTTTACAACAGTCTTTTCAGTCGAAGTTCTCAACAGCCAGAAAGTTCCCATTAGAATTGTAAAAGCCAGTATTGTTTTGAATCCATATTTTTCAAGAAATGCAAATGGTAGGAATTCGTTTTTCTTCTCTTCACTTTTTGAAGGTACGATTTGTGAATTGAATGCATTGATATAATCCTCTCCGTCTTTTTCATTCCAACCGGTTAAAGCCGCTAATTCATCAACTTCTTTCTTCCGTTTAGTATACAGTTCCAAAATGTAGTTCTGTCCTGCTTCACAACTCAGATCACCACTTGGTGGATATGTCATTACATATCGGCATTGGAACATTTCTGAATTCGGAGTTACCTGAAATTGGAGGTCCGCCGGAAACTTGTCACGTGTATAACGAACATGAAGTCGGGTGAAGAATATATCCTGTTGTGGTGCATTAGGATCAGACAACCAGTCAACTCCCGCATCGACGAAATCGCGATTTACTGGAGGAGGACCTACACAAGGATCACAATGCATACTGTTATATGGGCTAACATTCCAAGCATATTCGAGAAAGACTGCATTTCTTCCTTCTTGCAAATAGGTTTTTTCAAATAGTGATTTGTAGAAATCTCCGAACTTAGGCTGAACATACAAAGGAATGTTGCGGTCAGTTGGCATTTTAACTGTGCGGTAATTGGTACATTCAACACGTCCTTTTTTGGTGAATGCATAAACGATCATGTCTTGTGAGCCCTGACTGTTGGCCATGCCAAGGCGCAGTGGTAACATGAATTTATCATGATCAAAAGTGATTTGTATGGGGCGTAGAAAAGGATCATTACTTGCTTTCTTCTTAGCTAGATTCACTTTCACCAGAAAAAACTTCATATTGCTTTTTACGTAAGGGTCCAATACCTCGGCGGCAGCGCCGGGAATTTTGTAGTTGTTGTCGATAAGCCAGTTTTTTAGCCCGTCTGATTCTTTCGCTGAAAGAATCATTATCTTATACTCATCAACGTCATATTCTGCTTCAATAGTTACACCGTAATTTATAACTTCAGCTGAACAAAACATTATTGATTTGAGAGATGTACTTTCAACCATCGAAAAGTCATTTTCGTAGTAGAAAAGTTCTGGCTGTCCGCATGGATTGGCGTCATAATAGTTGACCAGTCGTGGAGCGCTATAATCATTCAGTACGTCAAATATTCTCCGCTCTATAACTTTTACATTATTTGAACCGATCACCACGGGAACCGGAACAACCATCGCGAAATCTTCAAGTGCGCCTTGAAAATCACTGCTCATGGTAATCACATTGTGAATACCATCTCTGACCATGATCACTTCACTCTTGTTGTTGAATAATTTGGCGTCGGCTTTTGCAACGTAAAAACCGCAAAAACTGAATGATACTGTCGCTATCGCGATGAAGACAACTAGGACTGTACCTTTTAGCAGCGTGGGGATTTTGTTTCGCATGACTATAATTTATTTGTTTTGTAATTGTGTTTGAAATCTGATCCATTGGAATTGTTTTCCGTTGAATACTTTGTCAAGTAGAGGTGTGATCGGTGTTGCAAAAAACAATACCCAGAAAGGCGCACCATTGATGAACTCAAAATTTGTAAGGTAAAAACTGATGCCGGCAATAACAGATGCCCACACCATTCTCACGGCTTTACTGCCAGGCGCAGTCATCGGATCAGTGATCATGAACAGCGAAAAAAGCCACAGTGAACCTGAACTTAACTTCAAAAACAACACATCCGATTCCCAGCCGAGGTATAAAATCGTTCTGACATATTCAAGCAATCCCAGAGTTAATATGAATACAATGCCTGTGTCGAGTCGCTTGATGTTGCTCAGAACTGCAAGGCCTGCAGTTCCGATGAGGAAGATCAGCAATGGGCCGCTACCCCATTGGCCGGGTGATATCCAGCCTTCACCACTCAGCAAGATCACCAAAACGATTCCGAAGTTCGCCGGATTCCAAAGGTGTTTACCATTGACTTTAGTAACGAATTTCTGTCCGATTGCGAAAAGGGCGGCAAATAAAAACAGCCAGGGTGAATTTGCCTTGAACAACAAACTGATCCCGAGCGCGGTGATCAATGCGCTTTTGACAGAGTGGGCCGGTAATCCCGCAAAACGAATGGCCAGAAATTGCGCCCCAACACAACCGGCAAATGCAGCGAGCAGTTTTTGCCAGTCTGCATCCCATCCCAATGTAAAAATGCCAAAACATAAAAAGCCGATCTGGGATAAAATCTGAAAATGCCTGCCGTCAGAACGGAGCCATTGAATAGTCTTTTTGTAAGTAGCCTGCATATCTCCGGTTATTTGACATGCTGTACACGCACATAACCGGTAGGTTCATTCTGCTTTGAAAAAAATGGATTCTATTGATGCGAACAGGCAAAAAAAAAAACGCGGCTGCAAGTTCTCTACCTTAGCGCCGCGTTGCTTTCAATCAGAAAGTTGATCTTTTAACGTGAACGGAATACCGGTGGTTACGTTTGAAGTAATTTTGTTGAATGAAAAATTTGATCCTGCTCGCTCTTGCAATTGTGTGTTCATTGCATTCCATTGCCCAATTTCAACTTTACAAAGAAGTCAGTCGAATAGAATTTTATACAAAATGGGGAAGAGAGAAATGGTACTCGAAAAAAAGTCCGAAAGTGTTGTTGGTGAAAGTTGTCAATAAGAGCAGTGCTGCTGTCGAATTTGATCTGGGTGTGGAGTTTTTTAAAAATCTTACACTGGTGGAAGAAAGCAAGCCCGTTTCTCAATGTCTTGGTGCCGGAAAGACTCTATTACCTAGAATGTCCGGCCTAATATTTAAACCTCTGGAAAATTTACCTGAAACAATTGATTCATTCGAATTGTCAGGTTTGGATGTGGTTGTGAAGGATGTTCAGGATTGTCAGAACCCCTAAGGAATAACTACTTTATGTATTCTGAAACAACTGCGTTGAGTTGCTCGTGCATCGTTGTTGCATCAACTGGTTTGTAGTTGGCTGGAATTGCGAAGTGTGTTTCATCTACAGGTTCAAAAGTCACTTCACGGGCTTTCATGCGCATAATCATTCCGTATTGTTCAACGTCATAAGCCATCAGAAAACCATCAACGCCATTGTACGGATTCCACCAGTTGTCATTACCTAAGCCCAATCCTCTGGTATGGTATATTTTCACTGGCGCAAGTTCTGTATTCAATGCACGGGCAACGGTAATGTTGCACACGTATCCGCAAATTACTTCGGTTCCTTCCTGCGCTTCAAAAGCGTATTCAGGAGATTTTTGATACCAGGCAAGTGTCTGTTCCTCATCGAGCTGCATGGCAAATCTTTTGCTTACATTTTTTAATAGCTGACAGTAGGTCCGTTTGTCATTATCAACTATAAAGTCTGTGGTGAGCAAATCGTAACTGGATCTGATTTCACTGTGCAACTTATCTCCTTTAAAGTATACGACCATTTCTTTTGGATATAAATCCATCATGACTGAATTGGATTCAAATGGAAATGTGAGGTCATAGATGATCTTACCCTCAAGACCTTCCGTTGTCTTACGATGTTTGCCGCAGGAGAACAGCGTTGCGGTCGCAACAAGGATCAGGATAGTTATGTAAGTATGGGTGGATCTCACATCTAGTGGAGGAATGGTTCCTTATCCCACTGATACGGAGATGCGCTAAATTTGGTTACATGGTCCAGAGTGATGGGAATTACTTTTGCCGGCTATGAGCGTTTTTCAGTCCGCAAAACACCTTATGATGATTCGTCCTGCCTCCTTTCGGTTGAACGAGCAGACGGCCGTAAACAACTACTATCAGAAACAAAATGGGATTTTTGGAGAATCGGCCAATGAATTGGCTTTGAGCGAGTTCGATGCTCTGGTTAATTTGCTGAGGAATAACCGGATTCGAGTTAGCGTTTTTGATGATATGCCCTACCCGGAAAAACCTGATTGCCTTTTTCCGAATAACTGGATCAGTTTTCATGAGGACGATGCCGTTGTTCTTTATCCCATGTTTGCAGTCAATCGTCGTCTGGAAAGAAGACTCGACATTTTGCATTATCTCAAACCTGATGGTGCAATCATAGACTTGTCTGAATGGGAAAATCAGGAGAAGTTTCTGGAAGGTACAGGCAGTTTAGTGCTCGACAGGTTGAACCGGGTAGCCTATGCTTCATTATCGCTCAGAACCAACAAGGAACTATTAGATCTGTGGGCTGAGAGATTGAATTATCAGATCGTTGAATTCCGGGCATTTCAAAACACTGATGAGGGTCCGATGCCAATTTATCACACGAATGTTGTCATGTCTGTTTGCACTGAACTAGCAGTTCTGTGCGCCGATTGTATATACGATCAGCAGGAACGAACTCGTGTCTTAAGTTCACTCGAAAACACAGGCCGACAGCTCATTCTCATTTCAGAGAAGCAAATGAACCAATTTGCAGGCAACATGCTGGAAGTAAGAAATGAAGTGAATGACATATTTTTTGTCATGTCTGATGCGGCTTTTCATTCTTTGGATTCGGGTCAGATAAGTTTGCTTGAAAAGGCCGGCAGCATTATTCATGCACCGCTCAATTGTATTGAAACATTGGGTGGAGGAAGCGCCCGTTGCATGCTGGCTGAAGTATTTAATGACTGATCCAATTCAAATTGACTCTTCTCTGCCTTTCTATTGTCAAGATTACTTGACCTACTTTCGCGACCATGAATTCCGTTTTTAATATTCAGGGCATCTTAAAAGAGGCTTTAACAGGCTCTTCAATGAACCTTTTTCAGAGTGAATTACCCGACAACGCACTGCAATTTCAGAAAACCAGAAAGGAGTTTGAAGGGGATATCACACTTGTTGTTTTTCCTCTAACGAAGTATTCTAAAATTGGTCCGGAACAAACCGGAGAATTGATTGGTAAGTTTCTGCTTGATCATGTTGCTGAAGTGTCGAGGTTCAATGTTGTGAAAGGATTTCTCAATTTTTCGATGCATCAGAATTTCTGGAGAAGATTTTTTTGCGCAGCTCTCGCAGAGGAAAAATTTGGCTTCGCTTCTCCCAATTCGCAAAGTCATGTGATGGTTGAGTATTCTTCGCCGAATACCAATAAGCCTCTGCATCTGGGACATTTGAGAAATAACTTTCTTGGCTATTCCGTTGCGGAAATTTTAAAGGCAATTGGTCACAAAGTGACTAAGGTGCAGATCATCAACGACAGAGGCATTCATATCTGCAAGAGTATGCTGGCATGGCAAATTGCAGGTAATGGCGAAACACCGCAATCTTCTGGTATGAAGGGCGATAAATTGGTAGGGAAATACTACGTTGAATTTGACAAGATTCACAAGAAACAAATGGCTGAATTGATCGGTCAGGGTATTTCTCAGGATGAAGCTGCTACCTCTACTCCGGTAATGAAACACGCTCAGGAGATGTTGCGCAAATGGGAAGCTAAAGACCAAGAAACTGTTGCCTTATGGAAGAAAATGAACGGCTGGGTTTACGAAGGCTTCACATCTACTTACAAGGCGATGGGTGTGGACTTTGATAAACTCTATTATGAAAGTGATACCTATATCAACGGCAAAGAAGAGGTTGAGAGAGGATTGAAAGCAGGGGTCTTTTTTCAAAAAGAAGATGGTTCGGTATGGATTGATTTGACCAACGATGGGCTCGATCAAAAGGCGGTGTTAAGAAAGGATGGCACTGCCATGTACATCACTCAGGATATCGGTACGGCCATTCTGAGGTTCAGAGAATTCCCCGATCTGGCTTCGCAGATTTATACCGTCGGAAATGAGCAGGAATATCATTTTCGTGTTTTGCTCATCATCCTTGAAAAATTGGGATTCGCCAATGCGAAAAACTGTTACCACCTCAGTTATGGAATGGTTGAATTGCCTGAAGGCAAAATGAAATCCAGGGAAGGAACTGTAGTGGACGCAGATGATCTCATGGCTGAAATGGCTGGAGTGGCTGAAGAAGTTGCGAAGGAACAGGGAAAGCTTGAAGCACTGCCACAGGATGAGAAGCAGGCTCTTTACCACATCATTGGAATGTCGGCTTTAAAGTATTTTCTGTTGCGGGTAGACCCAAAGAAGAATATGATGTTTAACCCCAGGGAAAGTATAGATTTTAATGGCAATACGGGTCCATCTATACAGTATACCTATGTGCGGACCAGAGCTATTCTCAGGAAGCTGGAAGAGTCAGGGCTGCCGGTCGATATCAAAGGCTGGACAAAGGAAATGGAAGGCCGGGAATTTGATATGAACAAATCAGAAGCGGATTTGATATCCAAGTTTTACGACTGGCCGGAATTGCTTACAAACGCGGCTCTAACATACAATCCTGCCGACATTGCTCATTATTGTTATGATCTGGCCAGGCTATACAATGGTTTTTATCAGGAAAATCAGATATTAAGGGAAACTGATCCTGTTCTCAAAAATTTCAGACTAGCTCTTACCTTCAAGACGGGAAATATCATCAAAAATGCTATGCAGTTGCTTGGAATCAGTATGCCGGAAAGAATGTGAAGAAATTGAATCATTAAAGTGTTATTTAGAATGGTTTTTAATAGGATATTTGCGGCAACATGAAAGTCATTATTGCAGATAGCAATCTTCTTATTCGAGCCGGATTGAATGCCATACTCAGGCAGTATGATGGTTTTGAGTTGTGTGGAGAAGCAGTAGGCGAGAGTCAGTTGCTCGAAATGGTTCAAAGCTTTTCGCCTCGTGTGGTGCTATTGGATTTTGCTTCTCCTGACTTCAGTATTGATGTAGTGCCATCGATTCACAGAATTAATAAAAACGTACGGGTTGTAGCAATTACAGGTGAACAGTCCGGAGTGACTATAGTCAATGCGCTTCGTGCTGGGGTTGTGAGTTATATAAAAAAGGACTGTGACATTCATGAAATTATTGACAGTGTGAGGGAAACCGGCAATGGGGGAAGATTTTTTTGCGGTAAAATTCTCAATGCAATCAACAGGGAAGCGATTGATATCGACGATCTGGACATTCATGAATTCAACTGCGAACCTGTTTCGATCAGCGACAGAGAAACGGAAATCATCAAGTTTATCGCAGAAGGCTATACCAACAATGAAATAGCGGAGAAGCTTTTTCTGTCTCCCCATACAGTGAATACTCACAGAAAGAATATTCTTCAGAAACTTGGCGTGAACAATACTGCGGCTATTGTGATGTACGCTGTCAAAACCCAGCTGGTTAGTCCAAATAAATTCTTGTTTAGCCCGATAAACAATTGAGATTATGAAGTGTGTTTGAACAGTTCAGACCACTATTATCAATGGGCTCTTTTCCATAATTTCAACAAAAAGTGAAATTCCTCCTCTGTGTCCGCCATTTTCTCCAGATGACTATGCCTCGTGGTGCCGTTATATGGTTAAATTTGCATGAATGCGCATCTGACAATGATTCAATGTGCTCAATAATAAATACGGCTCAATGATAGCAACCGGAAATGTTCTCGTACATAAAACGAAACACAGCAGAATCAAAGAGGTCAATTGGCAGGATCTTGGATTTGGCAAAATATTTAGTGATCACATGGCCATTGTGGAGTATCGGGATGGCCAGTGGCAAAATCCTGAAATAAAGCCGTATGGCCCCATGCTGTTTAGTCCGGCGATCAGCGCACTTCATTATGGTCAGGCAATTTTTGAAGGTCTGAAAGCATATAAATCCTCGGATGGTGAGGTGCTCATTTTCAGGCCTGAGAAGAATGCCGAAAGATTGAATAAGTCGGCTGCCAGAATGTGTATGCCTGCTTTACCTGTCGAATTGTTTATGGAACTTTTGACACGACTTGTAGGGCTGGACAATGACTGGATTCCAGGAGGTGAGGGCGAGTCGCTCTACATAAGGCCGCACATGTTTGCGATTGATGAATATGTAGGTGTAAGGCCAAGTGAATCTTATTTGTTCTGCATTTTCACTTGCCCCGTCGGTAAATACTACACCACAGAGTTGAAAGTGAAG
>JBEIHH010000062.1:0-18500 GCA_040381475.1 Crocinitomicaceae bacterium
GAAGCTGATTTTGCAATCAAGCGAGCCATGGAAATTGAGCCAAAACTTCGTGTAACGATTGCAAACGATGTGAGTGATGAGGTGCTCGACTCACTACTTTGATTGAATATCGTCTTCGTTTAGTCCTCGTATAGAAATGAAAATGCCGGACTCAGTTCTACTGATATCCGGCATTTTATTATTTGAACTGCGCAGGTTTCTTAGTTTACAGGTAGTTTATAAACCCACTTGTATTTCACTTTTTGCAGCATCACGAACATCACGGGCACCATAACAAGTGTCAGGAAGAACGAGAATACCACACCATAGATGATTGCAATCGACATTGGTTTCCAGAATGCCACGTTGTCGCCGCCGATATAGAAGTTGGCGTCATAAGTAGAGAACCAGTTCACAAAGTCGATATTCAATCCGAACACGAGCGGCAACAAGCCAAGAATGGTTGTGATGGCTGTTAGCATAACCGGCCTCAATCTGGTAGCACCGGATTCGATGGTGATTCGTTTTAGTTCTGCCCATGGCAGCTGGCCGTCTTGCGGAATACCAAGTTCTTCTTTTCTTCTGTCAATGAGCATCACGGTGAAATCGATGAGTACGATGGCATTGTTCACCACAACACCTGCGAGTGATATAATTCCCAGCATGGTCATGATGATGACAAACTCCTGGCGGAAAATAACAAGCCCCAAAAACACTCCTATGAATGAGAAGAGAATAGAGAACATAAGAACCACCGGAGTGCTGATCGAGTTGAACTGTCCAATCAGTACCAGCACAACACCAACAAGAGCCACGATCAATGCCATCATCAGGAACGACATTTCCTTGGCCTGATCTTCCTGTTGTCCGGTAAAGGCAACGCTCGTTCCAGCTGTAGGTTCAAACGTTTTCAGTTCCTTCTGAATTTGCGCCACTACTTCGTTGGCATTGTATCCATCCAGTACATTGGAATAAATCGTAATCACACGGTCCATGTTTTTCCGTTTCACGGCGCTGAATGTTGATGTTTCAGCGTAGCTGGCAATTGCACTCACAGGCACCTGGACAATCTTGCCGGATGTCATGTCGCGGTATGTGATTTTCTGGTTGAGTACATTGGAGGCATTGTTTTTATTTTCAAGAGGAAATCTGAGATTGATTTCATAGTCGTCTTTGTCGTCTTTGAAAGTGCTCACTTCTCTGCCATAAATGGAGGTTCGTATGGCATCACCAATCTGGTATATGCTGAGACCATAGCGCTGTGCTCTTTCCACATCTACCTTAATCGGAAGTTCCGGTTTGTTTTTGTCAACGTCGACTTTCAATTCTTCAATACCACCGATGTATTTTGTTTCGATGAGTTTTGTCAACTCCGATGCTGTAACGAGCAAGGAATCATAGTTGTCGCCCCGAACTTCTATGTTGATCGGTGGGCCCTGTGGTGGCCCCATTTCACTTGGGCTGACAACAATACTCGCATCTGGATAATCTTTAAGTCTTGCCCTCAACTGGTTCATTACTTCAGTGGTACTCACACCGCGGCGAAGTCTCGACTCAACAAAGGAAAGAGTGATTCTCGCTTTGTGTGGAGTATTCTCCATCGCGGGTCCCTGATTTGGATCTGAAGTTCCATTGCCGACGTTCGCAATTACTGATGAAACAAGGAAGTTTTGATTTTTTGCTTTCGAATCAGGGTCTTCGTATTGTGCAATTGTTTCAAGAATGATCTCTTCCAATTCATGCGTTACCCTGTTCGTGGTTTCTATATTTGTTCCGATCGGTTTTTCAATAAATACATTGACATACTGAGGATCTCCAACCGGGAAGAATATGACCTTGGGAGGGAAAAGACCAAAGGCAATGAACGATACTATTAGCAATGCGAAAGTTGCCATGAACATCCAGCGCTTGCGACCTTCTTTAAGAGAATAGTTCAATACTCTGTTGTAAAAGGAGTCTAGCCTCATCAAAGGACCTGATTGAAACCTTTTGCTATAGGGTGCAAGGACATAAACGTTTAGCACCATGATCACCGCCAATAAGATCAGGATATTTCCAAGCCAATAGACACCGGCAAGAATTGAAAGCAGTCCAATTACTGTGAGTACAGCAGTGTTGATCCATAATCTTTTCTTATTGGTAGATATTTCATCGACGCGCATGTACTGCAGGCACATAACAGGATTGATCACCAGCGAAACAACCAGTGAAGCGAACAAAACCACAATAACTGTCATCGGAAGATACCCCATGAATTCGCCCATCATTCCAGGCCATACACCCAATGGTATATAGGCTACAACGTTGGTAAGAGTGGAAATAATAATTGCCCATGCCACTTCCCCAACACCAAGTTTAGCCGCTTCCATTTTTGAATGTCCTTCGGACATGAGGCGGTTGATATTTTCAACGACAACAATGCTGTTGTCTACGAACATTCCAAGTGCCAGAATAAGCGAAAACAACACCATGAGGTTGAGTGTAACACCCATAAGACTGAGAATGCTGAAGGAGAGCAGCATGGTAAGAGGTATTGCCACGCCTACAAAAAGTGCGTTTCTTAATCCAAGCCAGAACATGATCACGAAAACAACGAGCACAATACCAAAGAAAATATTGTTCTCAAGATCGCTTACCTGCATTCTTGTGAAGTCGGTTTGGTCATTGGTTATAGTGAGTGTCAGGTTAGAAGGCAAAAAGTCTTTTTTCGCCTCGTCAATGACTTTTTTAATTTCATCACTCGCTTCCAAAAGGTTTTCACCACCTCTTTTGATGATGTCGAGACTTACAACCGGATTTTTAAACTCGCGGGCATAGCTGTCTTTTTCCTTTTCTGCAAAATGCACAGTTGCAACATCACGCAGATAAACGATATCCTGACCTTCATTTTTGATGATGACATTTTCGATGTCGCTCATGACTTCGAATTCACCACTCACTTTCACAGATTGGTTGAGCTCACCGCTGTTGATGTCACCGGCGCTCACTGTAGTGTTCTGACTTCTTATTGCATCGGCAACGTCATTGAAGTTGAGTTGTCTTGCCTCAAGTGCAACATTATTGATATCTACCCTCACTTCTTTTTTGGAAAGTCCTTTGATATCGACTTTGTTGATTTGCGGAATCTTTTCTATTTCCTCCTCAAGTTTTTCTGCAAAATCTTTCAATTCTTCAAGCGCGTAGTCTCCACTTAAGTTGACATTCATGATTGGCATCAATTCCGAAAAATTCATTTCGAAGATTGTCGGTTCCACAGGTAAATCCTTCGGGAAGTCGGGATCTGACATTGCCTTGTCTGCAGCATCTTTCACTTTGCGCAGAGCCTCCTGAGGAGAAATTGAAAAATTGAATTCGATGTTGATGGCGCTGTATCCCTGCACGGAAGAAGAAGTAAGTTTATCAATTCCGGTGATGGTATTGATTTCTTTTTCCAGCGGTTTTGTGATAAGCTTTTCGATATCCTCAGGAGAGTTACCCGGATAAGTCGTGCCGACATAAATTGTTGGTATTACGATTTCAGGAAAACTTTCCTTGGGAACGGTTATATAGGTATAAACCCCCCACAAAAAGATGATGAATGTGAGTACCATTACAACCTTGCGGTTGTTTAGTGCCCAATTGGAAAGCGCGAACTTTCTGTATGTTACTTCTGTATGGTTTTGCTGATCCATTTCCCGGGCGGTTTAGTTGTTTTGAATTCTGATTTCCTGACCGTCAACCAGTTTTCTCGCTCCTTTGTTTATCACAGTTTCGCTGCCGGTGAGTCCACTTAAGATCTCCACATTTCCTTCATAGGATTTTCCGGTTTCGATCAACACTTTTTTGGAACGCATGTTCTCACTTGTGAAAACAAAAGGACGGTCGAGCGCGTCTTTCATGATCAATGCAGAAGGCAATACCACCGCTGAATCTGTATGATACTCAACGAAACGAACTGCTCCTACGAGGTTTGGCTTGAGACGGCTATCGCCCTGAGGCAAATTCAATTTAACCTCGAATGTTCTGTTTGCTCTGTTAATTGAGTTTCCGATACGCGATACGGTTGTTGCAATGGTATCATTGTTCTGAAAAATGACCAGAGCACGCTGACCTTCACGAACAACAGGTATATAGTTTTCGCTGACATCTGCTACCATATAAACATTGCCGGGATTGAGCACCGTAAGTATGGGTGTCGGTGATCCGAGAATCGCAGATTCGCCTTCTTTGCTGTATATTTTATCAATGGTGCCGGTAATCGGTGAAGTGATCACAAACTGAGCGAGTTGTTCTTTGAATTGTTTAATTTGTTCTTCAATATTCTCCTTGGCTCTTTTCGCCTGTAATAGCTGAATTTCACTGCCAATTTGCTGATCCCAAAGTTTTTTGAGTCTGTTGTAGTTCTCTGTTTCCATGTTGAGATTCACTTCCAGTTGTCCAAGACTTTGTCGTATAACGCCATCGTCGATCTGCGCGAGTTTTTGGCCGGCCGATACGCGGTCACCTTCTTTGACATAGATGCGTTTGATTGTTCCTTGGCCTTGGGGATTAGGGAAAACGTTGGCCTGAGCGTCTGTGCTTACGCTTCCTTGTACCTGAAAGTATGCATCGAATGGCTGACGTGCGAGCGTCATCACTGTTACAACAGGTGCCTTGATGCTGGTATCAAGTTGTGAAATGAGCAGTTCAACTTCTTCAAGTTGTTTGCCCAGCTCGGTTTGAGCATTCTTGAGGGAGTCTCTTTTAGCCATTAATGCATCAAGACTAGAGTCGCCTGTTTTGTCTCCTCCGCAACTTGCCAAAAGAATTACAGCAAGCGTGAAGACGGATATAGATTTCATATATGTGGATGATTTTGTGTTCATGATGGTGGTGGATTATTGATTCAGTGTTTTAAGAAGGTTTGCTTTTGCGTCCATGAGCGCCAGTATTGACGTCACGTAATTGCTCTGCGCATTGATCAGTTGCTGGTTGTTTTGTGTTATCTCGAGGCTATTGGCCATTCCTTCCTTGTATTTGATTTCAGTCGTTTGAAGGATGCTTCTGGCAAGTTCCAGACTGGATTTTGATTGATTCATACGTTTGCCCGCGAATTCATATTCGCTGAATGCAGTATTGTATTCGAGTTGAACAGACTCTTTGGTCATGGTCAACATGTCCTGCATTCTTCGCACTTCAACCTCTGTTTTCTTGACCGTGCTGTTTCTTGTGCCTCCACTCAGAATTGGGATGTTCAGCTGGATTCCCCAGAGTTGAATCGGAAACCAAGGTTTGCCTGTGTCGAAATAATTGAATTCCTGACGTAAACCTTGTGTCTGTAGATTATAGAACGCAGCTGCGTTTGGAAGATAAGCAGCTTTCTTTGATTTTACATTGAGTTCTTGCATCAACAAACCATGTTGCGCCAGTTGAACGTCGATGCTACCTTCCGGATTAAAAGCGAATGCAGAAACATCGGCACTGATTGCCAAAGTTTCCCAGGTATCAGTAAGTTCAATTGGAGTGGCCACCGGCATACCAATGGTGAACTTCAGAATATTTTCTGTAATGGATACATATTGTTGAACGTATTGAACTGTAGTTTCCAAATCATTTACTGTAAGTGTAAGCTGGTCAACATCCAGTTTTTCACGAAAGCCGCTTTTATATAGTTCTTCAGTTTCATTCAGTAGTTTAAGCGTATTATCTCGTTGTTCACTGAGAAACTGAACGTTTGCTTTTGTAAGAACCGCTCTGTGATAGGCTTTGGCGACATCATTGCGTACGTCTCTGAGAGATTTATTAATCTGCTTACGCTGAAGATCGGCATATGCTCTCGATGCTTCAAGACCCACCAGCCAAGACCCATCGAAGATCAATTGCGACGCACTCAAACCTACGGTGAGGTTATGCGGCACACCGAATTTCAACCTTGCTTCCTGTCCGGGCATTCCGAAAAATTCTCCGGGAACGATAGAAGTAGGCAGATCAAGATAATTTTGATACTGCGCGCTTGCGCTTACTTGAGGCAGACCGATACCCAAAATTTCTTTGGTGGTGTACTCGGCAGATTCCTGGTCATGCGCTGCGTATTTTATTGAGTATGCATTTTTGACCGCGTAATCCTGCGCTTGAATAAGGCTCATCGATTGAGTCTGAGCACATAGTTGGATCGGTGTCAAAAGGATGAGAATCCTGAATAGGAATGAATGTGGTTTCATATTTTCAGAGTAATTGGTCTTTTTTCATATTCTTCAGTTTTTCATGGAGATAGTCCAGACCCTTTTGACTGGCTATGCCGCGAATATGATAGGTGAATGATTCTTTATATAATTCTGGAAGGGTGAACTTACCAAAAGGGAAGGCGGACGGGTTAAAAATGTCGTCCAACCGTGACAGGTATATTTTGCAAATAATCTCAGGATTGAAATCTTTGCGATAAAGACCTTCCCGCTGTCCTTTTCGCATGTTGTGCAACATACAATCGAATATAGCTCTGTCGCGTGTCGATTTCATAGCCTGATAAATGACGCTGTGGTATTTCTCCAGATCATATTGAACACTGGGGTGGATGTCTTGCAGAATATTTAGCACCCAATGCATGATTTCCAGCATTTCGTCAATGGCATTTAATCCGCGATGACATATTTCCTTGATTTCGCGGTCCTCATTGGTGCAGTGCAAGGCTACCGACTTTTTCAGTAAATCTTCCTTATCCGTAAAGAATTGATAAAGCGTTTTTTTTGAGATGCCCAGATGTCGTGACATGTCGTCCATGTTCACGCTCTTTATACCATAACGCATGAATACGCTCTTAGCTCTTTCTACCAGTTCGTGCTCTTTGCTATTAACCATGGCGCGAAAATAGAAACAAAACGCCCAATGGAAACGAAAATGTGTTAAAAACGTTTCCTGGTGATTTTAGGCTACAAGAGCCCTGCTTTTTAAGAGAGGTTTACTATTGAAAAAGCGGAATGTTCCCAACGCAGAGCAGCAGAGAATCTGACCCCGCTTACCTTGATGAATGAGTCGTCGACATGGCAATTCCGGATCAATGCATTCAATTGATCCGGAGCTTGAAAACCAGCTTGAAGGGACAATTATTGCTTAGCTCTTCTTTGGCTTCCTGGCAGCAATTCCAGGCTTTATCCACTCATAGTCGAGCGTCCTCTGATTCAGGTTACCGCCCAGAACTTTGATCATAACACTATCGCCCATATGCAATTCGGTGCGATTGCGCATTCCGCGGATGATGTATTTATCTGCATCGAATTCATAGTGATCGTCATGCAGGGTTTTCAATGAAACCATACCCTCGCTTTTGGTTTCACCAACTTCGACATAGAAGCCCCATGAGGTAAGTCCGGATACAATTCCCTCGAAAATACTTCCGGTATGGTCAAGCATGTATTCAACCTGTTTGTACTTGATGCTTGCGCGTTCTGCTTCAGAGGCGCGTTTTTCCATCATAGAGCTGTGTTTACACTTTACTTCATAATCACCGGCACTTGCAGATTTTCCTCCATTGAGGTAGTGTTGCAAAAGTCTGTGAGCCATCACGTCAGGATATCTTCTGATAGGTGAAGTGAAGTGTGTGTAGTATTCAAAAGCCAGTCCGTAGTGTCCGATGTTGTTTGTTGAATATTCTGCTTTCGCCATTGTACGTATCGCCATCTGCTTAATGATGTCCTCCTCTGCGTGACCTTTGAGTTGCTCCATCAGTGTGCGAATAATTCCTGACGAGCTTTGATCAGCGTTTTTGGGAATGACATATCCAAGATGTTTCACAAACGTCTTCAATTGCATGAGCCTGCCATCATCTGGCGTGTCATGGATTCGGTAAACAAATGTTCTTTCCGGTTCGTTTTCTTTTCTTTTACCGATGAACTCTCCAACTTTTTTATTGGCCAACAGCATAAATTCTTCGATCAGCTGATTGCTGTCTTTCATTTTTTTGATGGTGACGCCGACTGGCTTACCCATTTCATCGAGCTTGAATTTTACTTCCTCTGTGTTGAAGTCGATGGCGCCATTTGCAAATCTTTTTGCCCGCATATTTTTTGCAAGCTTGTCAAGATGTACAATCTCTTCGGAGAATTCACCTTTACCTGTCTCGATAATTTGCTGTGCTTCTTCGTATGTAAACCGGCGGTCAGAATAGATGACAGTTCTCCCGAACCACGAAGCGCGAATATTCGCATCTTCATCAAGTTCAAAAACTGCAGAGAAACACAGCTTTTCTTCTTTCGGTCTGAGCGAACAGAGCTCATTCGATAGTTTTTCCGGAAGCATTGGAATGGTCCTGTCTACGAGATAAACTGAAGTTGCTCTGACATATGCTTCTTTTTCAAGCATCGTTTCCGGCAACATATAATGCGATACATCTGCGATGTGAATGCCAACTTCTGTCAGACCGTTTTCGAGTTTCCGGTATGAAAGCGCATCATCGAAATCTTTCGCATCGAATGGGTCAATGGTAAAGGTTGTGATTTTTCTGAAGTCTTTTCTCTTGCTGATTTCCTCAGGTGTGATGATTTCTGAAATCTTGTTGGCGTCATCGACAACTTCTTGCGGAAACTCATATGGAAGTCCGAACTCCGCAATGATCGCGTGCATTTCGACCTGGTGCGATCCCGGCTTTCCGAGTACTTTGACGATTTTGCCAAATGGTTTGCGATCAGGCTTGGTCCATTCTGTTATTTCGGCAACCACTTTGTCACCATGTCTGGCTCCGTTGTAGAGTTCTTTTGGAATGTAGAAATCGACATGAATATGCGAATCGGATGGTATGAAGAAGGCGTGGTCCTTGGACATTTCGATGATACCCACGAAATTTTTCTTGCCTCTTTCTACTACACGAATCACGCGTGCTTCTGGTCTTCTGGATTTGGGATTGAACTGAATTTCCACCGTATCACCCCAAAGTGCAAATCCGGTATTTCCTTTCGGCACTTCAATATCTGCCGTCATTCCGGGAACAGAAACAAATCCGCGTCCGAATTTGGTTATCTGTATGACACCCTGAATGGAGGATTTTTCTTGTTCTGTGAGCAGGAATTTACCAGTTTCGATTTCCTTCAATTTCCCATTTTCTGCTTCCGTTTTTAGCAACTCAAAAATGAGTGTTCTGACACCACTGTCTTTGATACCAAGCTCTGATGCGACTTGTTTGTGGTTGAGTGGTTTTTTGGGATACTTCTGGAAGATGTTGATGATTTCAATGCGCAGATCGCGTTTGAAATCGCCTTTTTTGTTTTTCTGTTTTTTCAAATCAATTTTTCTATACCGACGAAGTTAGTGAGTATTAACTAAAAGGTATGTTGAGGTACTATCATCTTATAAACATGTCTTTGTACTATTTCTATAAATCAAGGAGAAGTGCTAGGATTTGTAACGAATTACAAGGAACAATAACAGTCAGGATACATGTAATTTATTTAGATGCAGTAATTGCTGATTCATGTCGATTCATCAATAGTCGATCGCCGGAGCACACAAGGACAGCACACAAATCAGAAAATCTGAGAATAGCTTCATTCTTTAATATTATTATTCGTACTAAGTGTCGCACCATTTTCGTCCATTGGTTGCAACTCATTCCTTAATCATTCTAGCAGCTGCAATTTTACCCTGACCGAGATCTGCCTCTATCAAATAAATACCTGGATGCAAAGTGGAGACGTCTATTTGATACTGCAACGCATGATTGTGTAGTGAACTAACGCTCACCACTTCACCAAGCACATTGCGAATGACAAGCCCTTTCATTTCTTGGTGATAGTTCACCGTGATAAAGTTGTTAGCCGGATTTGGATAAACCTCAAGTAAATCTGACTTTGTTTTTGTAGCACTATTTTCTATCACACCTACCGGACAACCATTGAAAACTTCATCACCACATGGGTCTGTTTTCACCAGCCATGTGGCATAATAACCGGCATCCGCATCTTCATAATTTCCGAGAAAAATGAGACTTCCATCGGCGGCAACTTCTAGGTCATAAGTCTGAGGTGAAAAGAAAGGCGCTGCAGGAGGTTGGTATGTTCGATACCACTCTTCGTTACCATAAGCGTCTATTTTGAGCATAAATGCTTCACCAATAAACCCTTCAATTGAAGCATCTCCACCGTATCCAAGAACAACATAGCCACCATCTGGAGTTTTTTCAAAGTCGGCAACACCACCGGCATCATGCTGATAGTCATACGTTCCGACCCAATCTATGGTCATGTCATTAGCATCTAGAATACCAATCTTAATATTACCCACTACTAAAAAATTCTGAAATAAACCAATTGCATTTGTATAAGCAAACATAAATTCATGATCACTGATTTGAACAGGCCATGCGAGCCAGTCGCTGAGTGTGTTATGCCCCCAATGAAGTTCTTGGATAAAATTTCCAAGGCTATCAAATTTGATGACGAAAGGATCGGCCTGGTCATACCAAGCGCCCCAGACCAACAGCTCGCCCGTGGGGAGTATTGATAGTTCATTTGTTTTTGCGAAGCGTTGAGGTAAAGTAAAATACTCAAGATTGTAGAATGCAAAGTCTTTGTGCCAAATCAAAGATCCGTCAGAACTTACCTTGGTGAGCAATATGTTGTCGTTCGTTGGCCAGTTGTTTTGATCTGGTATTGTGTCAATAGTGACATTTCCAGTTGCAATGAAGTTCCCATCATTAAGTAATTTAGCGCAGCTATAATCGGAATATAAAATGGAGTCAGCTTGATATTGCAGTAGATCGTAGTGTATTTGTTCTTGAAGGAGGGAGTTATATGTGCTTATTCTGCCATAGTATTTTTCCACACTATTATCCCAGTAGGCTCTAGCCCCAAGAAATCCATCCTGATAGGCAATTATTGCGTCCGCGAATTCATTAGATGCAATACCATTGTTCTCAAAAGGATATTCATATAGATTGATCAATTCTCCATAGCCATCTACAAGATAGTGTCCTGAAATTATTTCACCATTGCTTGGATAGATTCCAAAAGTCAGAAAATTATTGTTTTGCAACAACAGATTATCTGCTGTTCCACTTCCCACTTGTGGGTAAGGCGGCGGATACCCGTTATTGAAGTAAGTGTATTGCCCTTGCATCCACAAAGGCCATACATAAATTAGCACAACTAGAAAATACCTCATTGTTTTATTATTGATGAGCAATGCAGGGTTGTGCCATTCTTGTCCAACAATCTCAACTCATAGATGCCGGGGAGTGTATTGGTTAAGTCAATGGCGTTTTGATATGAACCCGTAGAACAAGTATGTTGCACAACGATTTGCCCCATGGCATTCAGCACATCAATTCTTGCCACTTGTTTATCACATTCAACCACTACCAAACCATTGGTAGGATTTGGATAAATTTTTAGCAATGAATTTTGTGAGGATGGTTTTGGAAATGAGAAACTTCTCGGTTCTGCATCTTCATCATCTAACACAGGTGCGACATAAGAATAATCACTAAAAGTATAAAGCAGAGTGAGTGCACGTTCGGCGGCGTTGCTTGAAGTAGTATGTAAAAAATCGTGCAGGGTTTGACTATCTGAGGCGTTCAGTTGCGCATTTTCAACACCATATAGTGTTTGTTCAATAGTCAAAATTTGTTCTAGTGCCATTAAATCTATTTTGTCTAGGGTGCTCAATCGCAAGTAGGATGATGGATTGTTTGTTAAAGCAATGGCCGCGGGGTAATTGCCATGATGAGCAAATAAATCAATCTTTAAAAGAAGATCACCATAGAATTTAGTTTCATCGAGCAGAGCAAGCATTGCGGAGAGTTTGTCAGCAATGGCATCGTCATCTTCGATATCTTTGAGCAAGCATGTCAATACAACACTGCGGTCGGCCAATTGGTTGCTCATCACATCCTCAAGATTTTCCTTGGTGCTGGAAAGTTCTAATCCAAGCATCACTTGTTGTTTTTGATATTCATCGAACGGAATGGGTTTGTTGTCCATGAGTTCAACAATGCGGTCACTCTTGGCCGCACTGGGGTTGCTGGCGAGTATTTGGTAAAGCAATACGTTGGGTAGGTTGTATTGGTTCAGGGCTTCGATCATCACCTCTTCGCTCAGTGCCGGTGATTTCTGCATCAAGGTATAATAAGTTTGCAAGGCATCGCTGAATGTTGTTCATGTCACAATATCTGTCAGTTCTGTTGTATTACCGCCATCCACCAGTGCATCGTACCATAACCTAGTCGCTTGGTAAGCAGCTTCTGATTCCGCTTTTCCTCCTCCGCATGTACCATCACCTCCTTCGAAAATGGTGATGCCTTGATTAGGTATGCAATCAACGTTACCAAAGTTGTTTTGAATCAATACAGAGCTGGTCACCTCACTCGTCATCGGCTCTGTTCCTAATGACGGCCTAAAATATTTGTGCGTCGTTGTAGTGTTCTTGATGTCGTCGTAAACATGGTTAGAGTTTGAAGAGAAAGTATTCAAAGGGTCTTGCAGGCTTGCCTGCCCGCCTCCACCATTTTGATGTGGAACACCCCATGAGGCTGGGAGCCCAATGTATGAGTCCAATTCTCGTATATCTGTCCAATTAGCATCGAATGTATTGCATGAATAAAAGGAGCCGATTGTTTTTGCATCATTCGAATTATCTCCCTGAAATTTCAGTGCGCGGTGCATACCTGTAAATGTATTTCGGCGCACCTTATTTGCCCAGTCGCCTGTGTTGTTAACAATCATACCATGAGTGAGTATTGGAGCCCAGCTACTGTTGATAGGTAGGGTAGTTTGAAAGAGATTGTCCTGCACATAGAATTTCGTGTTTCCATCGATGTATAGTCCGTAGGGAGCGGAGTTATAGTTGCCACCCTCACCGGTTGACATGATTGGCGAAACACCGGCATTAACAAAAATGTTCCAGTTCAAAGCATCAAATATGTATTGTGGTAAGTTGTAATACTTGTTGTTCTTTATTGTCGAAAATCCGGCATTTCTGAAATATGCACCACGCCAGCAATGAAAGTCAGTTTTTGTGACATACGAGGAAAGCACAAAGGTTGTATTCAAAGCTTTTATTCCTCTGGTAAAACCTTGAATTTTGGAGTTAGTCATGCCAACTTCATCCACGGTGGTACCATAGTAACCAACGCCCACATTTTCTGCGTCTATTGCGGTGAGCTCCTGTAACGCCAGCCAACTACCTACAGTGTTGATGTATTTGCAATTGATAAAAGATGCTCGTTTATTGTTGTTTTTGAATGTGCTTTTTGCCTGTAAAGGCAAATGACCTGCAGGAAAGTCTTCATCTGTTATAAAAATTGAATTGGCACACTCCACTTGATAAGAAGTACCCGGTAGATAGTGGCCAATTACATAGAAATCGCGTTTGTTATTTTTTAAAACGCTATTATTTCTTACATTACAAACTACCCAAGGCGCTGTGGGCGCATCGCCGACATTGATGGTGTAGAGGGATATGGCGTTATGAGAATAAGAAATTGTACTGTTGTCTATTACTATATAGTTTTTATTCACCGCTGTAGGATAGCCTCCGATCATATCTGCGCTAATACCAGCCCAAAAGTTTCCACAGCCGTTGGCGATAGAGACAGTTGAGTTTTTAATATCCAAATCCGCACCATCACGTAATTTTATTCCTTTTCCTTCTGAAAAATATATGTTACATCCATCGAGAATTTGTAGTTACACTCCTTCATCCACGGTGAGATCACCACAATAATATGTGGTCAGTCCGGACCATATAGTATTAGAAGTAATTGTGGTAGCACCAAGGCATTTTTCACCTACATTGATAACGTCCACTGCAAGGTCTGAACATCCTATATTGTCAGTAACTGTGTATGTTACATTGTAGTCACCCGCGGTTAATTCTGCGGGATTGAAATTATAGGTCGTTTCATTGCCGTTAATGATTTCTTCAATTCCTTCACCAGTAAATATTCCTCCAGATGGTTCAGCGTATTGCTCTAAGTCTTCAATGATAAAATTACCGGAACATGAAAAATCAGGAAGATCAATTGTGGCATCTGTTCCAACCTGTATAAGACGCATGTCATCGATGAAGACAAATCGATGCCCTGTTGATGCTATCATAGAAGCATCATAACCCACAATGATGTTGTTAGCAGGGAATGAATAGTTGTATTCAAAGGTCATGGACATGAAATGCCAAAGCTCATCACCAGGAACAATCAAATGGTCTCCTACCTGATTCAAATTGGGTACATCATACGAACTTGGAACAGCAACTAAAGGTTGCTCTGAGGTGCAAATAGCGATATGAGCATCAATAGGATTTGCATTGCCATCAGCAACCATGGCATGAAAAGTAATTTGGTACGTGTTACCATTGGTAAGTGGTGCAGACAAGAGCGTCTGCATGGCTTCTTCGTCCTCACCATTACCGGGGTAAAAGCCAAACAAACCAACGAAGTGATTATTGTCATCAGCTCCGTTGTTCCAAGTATCCATAGGCACATCTGTTAAATCGGTGCTTGTTGGAATATCGTTACCAAGAAAGCCACATGACCTGCCAAACAATTCTGGAGAGGAAGAATATGTTGCCCAACAATTTACTTCATTGGTCAGCTGATCGGAACATTCAATTTCAGTACTTTCGAAATTCCAGTTTGGAATCAAATTGCACAAATCGGGACTGCAACCACTTCCTAAAGCATTAATGTAAACATAGGTTATATTGCCGATGTCACCTTCGTTATTCATCGGAACATATCTGAGTAGATGCAACCCCTGTGAGTTCGCGGTATAGGTGAAGCCGGTTTGAGTTACATCACTAATAAAACCTTCTCCGTTTACTAAAGAAACACATGAAATACCATTTGTGTTATAGTCATTCTCCGTGAGATTGGTAATTTCAAATGGAATGCCCAATGTTAAATTCCAAGTATACTGTGTTCCAATAATACCATCGTTTACTCCAGCGATGTTAATGCTATTACAATTTCCTGTATATTGATTCCAAAAGTTGTAAGAACCAATAGGGCCATAAGAGGCATTGACATCATAACCAAGATCACAAAGCACCAGCCTTTCTTCATTCGTAGGGTGTCTCTTTGTATAATTGGGGCCCATGCCATTGGCATTGCTCATAACAAAATAGGCGTTATTACCGAATGGAATACCTTCAGGATAACATTGATCTTCAAAGTGACTGAGACTACTTGGGGGCTCGAAACATGAAGGAGTATAAACGGGCACAGTAACAGAACCATTGTATTGAATCGCCTGTGTGCAGCTTGTGTTGTCAACACTACCGGAATTTACTGGCGTAGGGGTAAGCGTGCATCCGGGATGAGTTATTTCAGGATCAACGTCAAATGCATAGTTGTACATGCCATTTTCGCAAGAATTATCTGTTGCGGCAATTAGGAAGTTGGATAAGGAGTTATCCATTAAGTGAGTATCATAACGAGAGTAGTATTGATATTCTGTTCCGAATTTTGAGTTACCGTCCCAATTGATCAAAGAGGCGAAGCCTAGAGCATGAATTGCTTCATGCAATACGACTGAGTACAAATCATATTGATTGTTTGGAGCAGCGACACTCAAATTCGTATTCCAACTGATACTTGGATTCTGATAATTAAATGAGACTACCCCGTGAAAAAAATTACCCGGATTAGATGTCTGACTTACAATTGGGGCAGCTACATTTTGATAAGAATCGATTCCATTGTGAATTGTTTGCCAAATGGCATTGTCCGCAATGCCGCCAAAATTCGGCGATGTGTTTGACGGCACGATATAAAATGAGCTGGCCAAACCAAGAATGCCTGATGAGGAGGCAGAGCTAACGTAATCTTCTATTGGCCTAATCCAGATGTGAACATAGTTTGAAGATGCTTCCAATGGAGAAGTAATAAACTCAGATATGTCTGAAAAAACCTGACAGATTGTATTTTTCCTATCTATCACTTGCGTGGCAGTGCCAGGCAACAGAGAGCCTTCATCAAAATGCAGCACAAAGTATCCCGCATAACATACATCATCAGTTGTACTTCCACCCATCTGCTTTGCAATGCTCAAATCGCTCAGTTCATATTCATTTCCGAGCCTATCGAATGCTTTTTCGAAAAGGCCATTTGGACTCGTATTACCTGGGCTGTTTGCAACGTCCGATTGCGTATAGCAACATTTTGAGTTTATGATGAAGATGATTGTCAGAAGGGGCAAATAAAATCGCTTGGTTAAGAGCAAACCTTGTCGACAGGCATAACTTGGACAATTTTTGATTCGGGCAAATGAATAACAATTAATTAGTTTCATGAGATAGGGTTTTTAAGGTTGTGATGAATTTTCAATCGTATATTCTTAACTTGAATTCCGCGTTTAGAGCCCATTACAACTTCCAAAATCCTGAAGAGCAAAATCGTTTTCTAATTCTAATTTCACTGAATATTGCATTTCGTTCAACACTTGCCTAATTCAAATGTTGTTATTTATAACTATGAGGATTACAATACCAAATATATTGGAAATTTTCAATAGGAGTAGAACCTTATATTTGTTTTGGGTTAAATTCTTGTTGCACACATCGTCATCTTCGATTCCGAGTTCAGCCGCCACTTGTTATGGGTCGGTTAATTATCTTTGCATTATGCAGGAAGAACGTCAGAAAGTAATGCTTGGCTTGCGCCTGCCTACCGATCCGCGGTGGGTGAATATTGTTGAGAAAGATCTTGAAGAAATCCTTACCGATCATGCCTATTGTGAGCAGAAAGCTGCCAGCAATGCGATCAGTTGTATCGTGAAGTTTCCTGAGTACCCAGACGTTGTGGATGAAATGGTGCGCATTTGCAACGAAGAAATGACCCACTTCGGTATGGTGCATGATGAACTGAAAAAACGCGGACTAAAGCTCGGTCGCGAGCGCAAGGATCCTTATGTACACGATCTGATGGATTTCATCATGAAAGGCGGCAGCCGCGAAGAACAGTTTGTAGATCGCATGTTGTTTGCTGCGATGATCGAAGCGCGCAGTTGCGAGAGATTCAGATTGCTCAGCGAAAATATTTCTGATGAAAGTTTGCGCTCTTTTTATCGTGAACTCATGGAAAGTGAGGCAGAACACTATACCACGTTTCTTGGCTTCGCCAGAAAGTATGCGGGCAATATCGATGTCGATGCGCGATGGAAAGAGTTTCTTGATTTCGAAGCAACGTTGATGTCCAGGTACGGAAAGACACAAACCATGCACGGATAATTCATCTTCAACTATTCGTTTTTATTACCATGATCCGCAATGCAACAACAAATGATATCGAACTTATTCGGGCACTCGCACATGCTATTTGGCCTGTATCCTACCAAGATATGATTTCTCCTGCACAGATCGATTACATGCTTGGAATGATGTACAGCGAGGAATCATTGCTGCGTCAAATGAACGAGGAAGGCTGTGTTTTTCTTATCGCTGAAACAGAAGGCGGAGAAGTTGGATTTGCGTCATATTCGAAGGTGACAGAATCCGGATACAAGTTGCACAAATTATACGTCTTGCCATCCGAGCAGGGAAAAGGAACAGGCAAGAAATTGGTCAACGAAATTTTGGAAAGGTTAAAACTAGATGGGGGAAAGACAATTGAATTACAGGTGAATAAAAACAACAAAGCGGTTCATTTTTATTCCGGCATGGGCTTTAGCAAAGCACGTGAACTCGTGCTTGATATCGGAGGTGGCTACGTTATGGATGATTATATCATGGTGAAAGAACTAGATTAAGTTCATTGGCCTGCGGCTAAAGTTTAATCATTCTCTCATCTCAATCCTGAAACTGGTGCCTTTGCCGACTTCACTCCACTTGACATAGATACGTCCTCCGTGGTATTGTTCAATGATTCTTTTAACCAGTGATAGTCCTAGTCCCCAGCCTCGTTTTTTGGTCGTGAAGCCTGGTTGAAAAACTGTTTTCCATTGACGCTTTGGAATGCCTTTACCTGTGTCGGTGATATCAATGCATACTCTGTTGTTGTCGCGCAAAACATGGACAAATAATTTCCCCTCACCTTGCATGGCATCAACGGCGTTCTTCACCAGATTTTCGATCACCCAGCCAAACAATGCCTTGTTCAGATGCGCAGTAATGGTATTGTCGTCACTCTTCACGCTGATTTCTACTTTTTTCGAAACCCTGCTGCCAAGATAATCGAGCATTTCACGAAGAGCTTCAAACATATTTTCTTCTTTCAATTCCGGCACACTGCCAATTTTGGAGAATCTGTCGGTAATGGTATTCAACCTGTCGATGTCCTTATTCAACTCATGAATGGACGATGCATCCACGCCCTGTGTTTCCAAAAGAGCACTCCAGGCCATAAGAGAGGAGAGCGGGGTACCCAGTTGATGCGCTGTTTCTTTGGCCATTCCAACCCATACCTGATTTTGTTCGGCTTTGCGGAAAGTAGAAAAGATGAGGTATGATGCCAGAAGAAATACGCCTATCAGAATGAGTTGGAAAACCGGGAACATTTGAAGTTGTTTCAGCACTTCCGAATCTTCATATAGTATGAATTGTTTGCCTTGCCCCGGAAGATCCACTTCGATTGGCGGATTGGC
>JBEIHH010000063.1:0-17977 GCA_040381475.1 Crocinitomicaceae bacterium
GTACCCCAGTGATGACGGCTTGTTCCGGGCATTGAACTGTATAGCAGAATGTCTTTTGCCTTGTCAGCATCGCTCCAGCCTTTGTATTTTTCTCGTATCCATTTCTTCTCCCAGATGCGCTTCTGATCTTCGAAATTCCGCGTTGCTGAGATAATTTTGAGCGTAACACCTTCTTTTTTTGCTGCGTCATACATACGCGTGAAAGCGGCATACGCTTCCCTGCGCATGTAGATATTTTCTTTCGTTGTGTGATTTGGCGCAATCCTGCTGAAGTCGGAATGATCTGCCGGATTGAATTTTCCCAGCAGATCCGACTTGGAGTATTGCCATTGTGTCTTGTTGGTATCAGTTGGAAGAGTAGATGCAACCGTATCTGCCGAGGGTGTATCAAGTGCCGGATCCTTTTTGACAGATGCACTGCACGCCACTACTATCAAGGGAATAAGGAATCTGAGATGACGCATGATTTTGATAATGACCGAAATTAGTGTAAATCAACAGGCAAATCAAATGCCTCAATCATGAAGAAGAACGTGATACTAAAATTCCGAACACTGTATACCGTGCAGAGATGCTGATATCGGATCGATTGTGCTATTAATGTATACCCTTAGCTGCTAAATAACGCTCGGCATCCAGCGCGGCCATACATCCTGTGCCGGCTGCTGTTACGGCCTGTCTGTATGTTTTGTCCGCCGCGTCGCCTGATACAAATACACCTTCTATATTTGTTTTGCTGCTTCCCGGAATGTTGAGAATATAACCGATTTCATCCATGTTGATCCATGGTTTGAAAACATCTGTGTTCGGCTTGTGACCGATGGCTACGAAGAAACCGGTGGCCGATAGAGTTCTTTCCTCACCAGTCTTGTTGTTTCGAACTACAACAGCTTCCAGACCGTCTTTGCCCAAAAGGTCAACGGTATCTGTATTCCAAAGAACTTCGATGTTCGCTGTGCTTGTAACCCTATGCTGCATTGCTTTTGAAGCACGCATTTTTTCGCTACGTATAAGCATATACACTTTTTTACAGAGTTTTGCCAGGTAGGTTGCCTCTTCAGCGGCAGTGTCACCGGCACCGACAATAACGACTGTCTGATTTTTGTAGAAAAAGCCGTCGCAAACAGCGCACGCACTTACTCCACCACCAATTTCGCGCAATCTGGTTTCGTTCGGAAGACCAAGCCATTTTGCACTTGCTCCTGTTGAGATGATTACCGCGTCGGCTTCAATCGAGTGTTTGCCATTGTCTATTTCGACATAGTGTTTCGGTCCTGTAAAATCTACTTTGGTGACCCAACCTGAACGTACGTCAGTTTCGAAGCGAAGCGCCTGATTCTTCAGGTCTTCCATCATGGCTGGTCCATGAATTCCTTTGGGATAGCCTGGGAAATTGTCTACATCGGTTGTGTCCATGAGCTGGCCTCCGGGCTGTGTGCCCTCATACATCACCGGTTTCATATCTGCACGTGCGGCATAAATAGCAGCTGTGTAGCCAGCAGGGCCACTTCCAATAATGAGACACTTGACTTTTTCTTTCCCCTGATTCATATGCATACTTTTTATAAAATGAGGTGCAAATATATCCTCGCGAAAGGGGTCTTTTCATTCAACAAAGTGAGATTTATCACTTTAATCATGCAAATATCCCGGAGTCGCCGCATGCCCGAACTTTTCACCGCTCATCAATACTTTCGATGAGAATCGGGAATCTTGAAGTAGGTTTGAACCATGCGTTTTTTGTCAGCTGCTCAGCGTGAAAATATCAATATTGCATGGCTTGCTATTGGAAGTCAACGATTGCGGGCGGTTATTACAGTGAGCATCATAGCTCTCGGCATCATGGCATTGGTAGCCATGATCACTGCAACCAAGGCCCTTGAGAATAAAGTCAATCAGGAATTTTCACGACTTGGCAGCAATACGTTCACTGTCAGAGCTGGTTATAAGGAGGGGAGACGAGGAACCGCTGAACGAAGGAATGAAGCAGTGTCGTACGAAGAGGCTGATGAATTCACGGAGTCATACGAATTTGATGCCTCGGTTTCGATATCAGCCATGGGGAGTTTTAACGCCACAATTCGGCACGATGAGGAAGAAACCAATCCGAATGTTCGGATCATAGGTTGCGAAGAAGCCTATCTTGATCTGTCTGGTTATACTCTTGAATCTGGCCGGAATTTTAGTGTGGGTGAGCTTGAGGCAGGCTACAATGTGGCAATAGTCGGTGCAGACGTCGTCGAGAAATTATTTGGTGAAGGAGTGAATCCGGTTGGTCAGGAAATTAACATTGGTAGCTATCGATATGAGGTCATTGGCACGCTGCTGTCAAAAGGAAATACTCTTGGATTTTCTAATGACAATCAATGCCTCGTACCTGTTTTGAATGTCAGGAAAAATTTTGCCACCGACGACACAGAATATACTCTGAATGTGAGGGTGAATGATGTGCGATTGTTGGATGACGCTATTGATGAGGCCAGGGGCACTATGCGATCAATACGCGGAAATATGCCAGGCGATGAGGATACTTTTGAGATGGTAAAAAGTGATCGTGTAGCAAATGATCTGAATGAAATGACTGGCAATATTACCATGGGCGCTTCGGTCATTGGCATAATTACTCTTCTTGGTGCAGCCATCGGTCTGATGAACATCATGCTTGTCTCTGTAACTGAAAGGACCCGGGAGATTGGCATCAGAAAGGCCATTGGGGCAAGTTCTGCAACAATCAGATCACAGTTTCTCATAGAATCCATTATGATTGGGCAGCTGGGTGGTATCATTGGTATTGTGTTGGGCATTCTGGTTGGCAACATCGTGTCAATTGTGGTTGAAACCAGTTTCACAATACCCTGGGGCTGGATAGGATTGGGCGTGACCATTTGTTTTCTTGTAAGCGTTGTCAGCGGTTATTATCCCGCCAGAAAGGCTGCCAAACTTGATCCTATTGAAGCACTTCGCTACGAATAGAGGTCATTCTCAGTGCGTCTGAATTTATTTTATCAACTCAGCTATAGGACTTCACAAAAATTGATTTTAATCGATTGGTTCTCTGATTGTCCATAATGCCATTGATTATTGCATTGTAAGAGGAACATTAGAAATAATCTGACTCAACCAACCGCTTTCAGATTCTGAATTTTTTCGATACGCGCTATTTCTCTTTCGATTTCCCAGGTTAGCTTGTTGTCAGGTTCTCCTGATTTTAATGCTTGAAGAAGTTTGCCGGTATTGATCATTTCACGGGTATTCACTTCTTCGGGTAATGCCTCCGCGAATTCGTTGAACATGATGCGAAACAAAACCATGTAATACTCTTGAGTGAGAATAAATGACTGCAGTATTTTGTGGGCTTGCTGAAACGTGATGCTATCCATCAGGATCAGTTTCAAAGTGCTTATCTGCTTTTCGTATTGCTCAAGTAAATCAATTCGATTGGCCGGATTCTCATTCCAAACGGGTGGGTTGATCTCCGGAGTGGAAGACCTTTTGCCAGTAAGAACGTATTCAGCAACCATCAAATCCTGTATTTGATTGATCTTCTTGTTCAGCAAAACCGGAACAACATATTTCTGAATGACATCATTTTTTAATTCAAAAAGTTTTTGCTCAATCGAAGTTTCGATTTCTTCCGGGTTGGCTTCGGCCCGGAAACCAAATAACTGAAGTGCTTCGCCTCTTTCCATATCTCTTGTTGTACGAACGAAAATAAATTTCGTTGCACCGTGCGAATATCTGATTTGTTAATGTCTTCCTAAACCTTTTTTTCTATTTCATTGACCATTTGTGGTGGCTCTATATTTGCATTCCTCATGAAAAAAAGAATGAATATTTTTTCACTTGCTTTCGTTTTCCTCTCCTCGTTGGCAGGTTGCGGAAATGGCGAACAACCCAACCCAAAAGCTGCAGAGAATGCTGCTGAATTGGTTGTATTTCACAATGGCGTTACCGATGCCAATAGAAAATCAATTTCCGGACCGGTTGAATTGAAAGGAACGCTTCAGGTATTTAAGTCAGGAAAAATATTCTTATGGGAGACGCAGGGTAAAAACACGACAAAAGTGGATAGCGTTTTAATCAACAATGGTGCTTTTTCTTTTGGTACGAAGAATTATGATACCGGTATTTATATGGTCGGTATGAACGACAATAACATGTGTCCTGTGATCATCAATCCTGCGGAGCCTCTTGTCGATCTTCAGTTTACCGGTGGTAAGCTTGAAACTTCAATGACTTCAAGCACTTCAAAAGAAAATGAAGGTTGGGGCAAATACATTGTTCAGGAACCTGTTTTATTGAAGGCCATCAAAGATGCAAGAGTAGCAGGAGCAAAAAATTCTTCCATGAAGGCGCAGTATGATCAGCAAGTGATAGCGAAAGAAAAGGAGCTGCTTAAACTGCAAGGTGATCTGATCGATCAGTACCCCAATACACATCTGGCCAAAATACTGACCTGGAAACAGGAACCCAATAAAACGGAAATAGGAAAATACTGGGACAACATAGATTTTTCTGACAGAAGTATTATCCGGAGTCGTGTGCTCACCGATCGCATTGAAAGTTTCATGCGAAGTTTTTCAAAGGGTGAGGAAAGTGGATTCATCAATTGCATTGCAACTGTTGCCGAAAAAGCCAAAGCTGATGATATGGTGCTTGAGTTTGCCCTCAATCAGATGCTGACCGGCTTCTATGAGAGCAACATGGAACCAATGTGCATGTTCATCATCGATAATTATGTGAATGGTGATGCATGTGGTGATGCAGACCTGAGTAACATCATCAAGAGCACTGCCGAAAGTATTCAAAACCTGAGCATCGGCAGGACACCGCCGAATATTCAAATGAATCTTATGACCCCTGGTAGATTCGATTTGTACCAGACCGCGGCAAAGAATAAATACACGCTTGTGATGTTCTGGGCAAGTCATTGCGAGCATTGCAAAGGCGAAGCACCGGAGGTGCAGGCCTGCTATGAACAGTGGCGTTCCAAAGGTTTCGAAATTCTGGGTGTTTCGATAGATCGCAATAAAGCGGCTTGGGAGGCTGCGGTTCGCGATCGCGGATTCAATTTTCCGAATGTATGTGGTATGAATGATTATCAGTCGGGTGTAGCGAAGGACTACAGAGTTACACGAACGCCAACGTTCTTTTTGCTTGACAGCAATAAGCAGATAGTTCTCAAACCTAAAGGCATTCGTGATGTTCAGACTTTCCTGTCCAAAAACCTTCAGTAAATTTTCACTGCTGCTGCTGGCGGCATTTTATCTGGCAAGTTGTATGTCCAATCAGAACAATGATATCAGAATACACGGCCATCGGGGTTGCAGGGGTTATCTACCTGAGAACACCATTCCAGGTTTTGTATTTGCGTGGGAAAATGGTACACCTGTTTTGGAACTTGATGTGGTTTTGAGCGCTGATTCAGAGCTCATTGTCTCACATGATCCTTTCATGCATTATGAAATTTGCGCGTTTCCCGATGGCACAGCCATTGCTGCTGACCAGGAAAGTGATCTCAATATCTACAGAATGAGTGCTGCAGAAGTTGCAAGGTTTCAATGTGGAATTCGGCCGCATCCGCGCTTCGAGGAACAGATTCAAGTGCGCACTCACAAGCCACTTCTTACTGATCTGATTGGTACAATTGATTCTTTATCTATCCAAACCGGCAGAAAACTACCTGAATGGAACATTGAAATCAAAAGCAAGCCCGAATGGGATAACCTTTTTCATCCGTTTCCGAAAGACTATGCAAATATTTTTGCCAGGCAAATTGCAGAAATAAATTTTCGCAGCGATGTTTATATACAGAGTTTTGATTCCAGAATCCTGAACGCTTTGCATCAAATTGCACCACGACTCAAATTGGTCTATTTGAGTGAAGACGCGGGAAAGGACGTGCGCACCAAACTGAATGAACTGGACTTTAAACCATACGGTTACAGTCCCAATTACTCGCTCGTTGACCAGGCCTTGGTGAATTATTGTTCTGATCATGGATTGAAGCTTTTTGTCTGGACGGTGAACGATAAAACCGAGTTGGAGCGCCTGCAAAACTTAGGGGTGAAAGAAATCATTACAGATTATCCGGTAAAAGAAAAGCCGGCTCTGAATGAACCGGCTCTGAATTATTAAGACCAGACTTTTTAAGCCCAGCTTGCAATTTTCTCTGCTTTGTATGCTCCTGCTTCCAGTTTCTCTCTCACTTTTTTGAAGCTTTCGATTGTGTAATTCACATCTTCCAGCGTATGAACCACTGTTGGTATCAATCGCAGCATAATGACATCTTTTGGAACAACAGGATATACAACTATTGAACAAAAGATGTTGTAAGTCTCACGCAGGTCGAGGGTCACATTCGTTGCTTCACCCAAAGATCCTTTTAGGAAGACAGGCGTTACTACCGAGTTGGTATGACCAATATCGAATCCTGCTCTTTTCAAACCGCTTTGCAAAGCACCCGCGATTTCCCAAAGTCTTGTTTGCAGTTCTGGCATGCTGCGCAGCATTTCAAGTCGCTTCAGCGCTCCGATTACGATAGGCATCGGTAGTGATTTCGCAAAAGTCTGTGAACGCATGTTGTAACGCAGGTACTCAATGATGTGCTCATCACTTGCCACGAAAGCACCTATCGTGGCCATCGCTTTGGCGAATGTGCCGAAGTAAACATCAATGTCTTTCTGAACACCCTGGAAATCGCCGGCTCCGCGACCATTTTCACCAATAGAGCCAAAGCCATGGGCATCATCAACGAATAAGCGGAATCCATATTCTTTTTTGAAAGAAACAATCTCTTTCAGTTTTCCCATGTCACCGGCCATGCCGAACACACCTTCGGTCAGCACCAATATGCCACCACCGGTTTTGTCGGTCAGTGTTTTGGCGTGCTTCAGCTGTTTTTCGAAGCTTGCCATGTCATTGTGCTGGAAAACAAAACGCTTTCCATGATGCAGTCTGATGCCATCTACCATACAAGCATGGCAATCACTGTCATAAACAATGACATCATGACGACCTACCAGGGATTCAATGGCACTCATGCATCCCTGATAACCGAAGTTGAGCAGGAAAGCATCTTCTTTTTGCATGAACGAAGCGAGTTCTGATTCAAGTTGCTCATGGTATTTTGTTTGACCACTCATCATGCGGGCACCCATCGGATAAGCCATGCCCCATTGCGCAGCAGCTTCCGCATCAGTTTTACGGATTTCAGGATGATTGGCAAGACCGATGTAGTTATTGAGACTCCAGACAAGCACTTCCTTGCCGCGGAATGTCATATGAGGGCCAAGTTCTCCTTCCAGTTTTGGAAAAGTGAAATACCCGTGAGATTCTTTCGAATGCTGCCCCAGCGGGCCGCGATTCTTCGCAATTCTTTCGAAAATATCCAACTTGATTGAGTTTTAATGTTGAGCGCGAAGGTAAGAAACAGGATTTAAAATCAAATTCCCTTCAGAGACCAATTATTCAACAGGCATTGTGTGTTCATCGGATAGGGCCGAATCGGATTCACGCAATAACCAATGGCCAATCAGAGTTCGTTTGAGTTTGATTTCGTTTTCATGAACATGAGTAGTATTTCAACCGCCTTCAACGTCTTATTTTTGCCCACCACAAATTCATGAAACATTTCAGTGTTGTCTTTAAACTTTTTGCACTGCTGCTGATGCCGGCATGCAGCGAGTACAACAAAGTGCTCAAAAGCACGGATATCAATTACAAGTATGAAAAGTCAGTAGAATATTATAACGAAGAACTATATTATAAGTCTTTGCCGCTTCTGGAGGAACTTATCGGATTGACGCGCGGCACACAACTGGCTGAAAATGTCCAGTATTACTACGCACTCAGCCAGTATGGTGGAAAAGACTACTATCTGGCCAATTATTACTTGAAAACCTTTAATAAGACATTCAGCAATAGTCCAAAAGCAGAAGAGTGCCTGTTTCTCGCTGCCGAGTGCAGTTACCAGCTTTCGCCCTCGTTTACCCTCGATCAAACTGACACGTACAATGCAATCAATGAGTATCAACTTTTTCTAGACAAATACCCTTACAGCAATCTGAGGGATTCTGCTAATCATCAGATTGAACGTTTGAATGGCAAATTGGAAAAAAAGGACTTTGAAGTAGCTTTTCAATACGCTAAAACATTGAGATACAAGGCTGCTACGTCGGCTTTCAAAGAGTTTTTGAAAAAATATCCCAATTCTTCATTCAAGGAAGAAGCTATGTATTACATCGTGAAAAGCAATTACCTGCTGGCCGAAGGGAGCATAGAAGACAAGAAATTAGAAAGAATGCGTGCTACAAGCGAAAGTTATCTTAACTTCGCATCCGCTTTTCCGGAAAGCAAATGGCTGAAAGATGCTAAAAGTTATTACGAAAAAAGCGAAAAACAGATAAGTAATCTTACTGAATTTAAGACAGTTCGACAGAATCCATGAGCAATTTTAAGAATTCAAACGCTGCAAAAACAACCATCACCCGCAACACCAGCGAGTTGTATAGCAAGGTAGATGGTAACCTGTTCGAAGCAGTTGTGCTGCTTACAAAGCGTGCCAACCAAATCAGCCGTGAAATGAAAGAAGAACTTTCTCAGAAGCTTGAGGAGTTCGGTGGTCACAGCGACAATCTTGAAGAGGTATTTGAGAATCGCGAGCAGATTGAAATCAGCCGTCACTACGAGCGCATGCCTAAACCTCACAGCATTGCGGTTCAGGAGTTGGTGGATGGTGCTGTTCACTATCGCTACCCTGAAGAGGACAAGAATTAATCGTTTGAAAAAATGCGATTGGAAGATGGCGGAAGCCATCTTTTTTTTTGAGGAACTATGTTGACCGGTAAAAAAATATTGCTTGCAGTTACAGGCAGCATTGCCGCCTACAAGTCTGCATATCTAGTGAGGCTGCTCACTTCGGCAGGGGCTGATGTCAGAGTGGTTTTAAGTCCGGGGGCCTTAGAGTTCATTACCCCGCTTACCTTCTCAACTTTATCAGGGAATCCTGTTCATTCCGATTTTACCGAAGACAAAAACTCGGGCGTTTGGACCCGACATGTGGATATGGCGCTTTGGGCTGATCTCATGATTATTGCCCCGGCCTCTGCAAACACGCTGAGTAAGATGGCCTCCGGCCAGTCTGATAATTTTCTGCTGGCTGTTTACATGAGTAACAGATGTCATGTGATGATTGCTCCCGCCATGGACCACGATATGTTCCTGCACGAAGCAACACAACAGAATCTGGCAAAATTGATCGATTTCGGTCATCAGATTATTCGGCCTGGTGAGGGTTCACTCGCCAGTGGTCTTCACGGTATCGGGAGGATGGCTGAGCCTGCAGAAATTGTGCGGGAAGTGATTGGTCATTTTCATCCGGATTTACCACTCATAAATAAAAAAGCCATTGTAACCGCCGGACCAACCTACGAGCGTATTGACCCTGTGCGTTTTGTCGGTAATTTTTCTTCCGGGAAAATGGGTTTCGCCATAGCTGAGCAACTTGCAGCCCGCGGAGCAGACGTAACCCTAGTAAGCGGACCATCGGTATTGAAGACAAATCATCCGGGTATCCGAAGAATTGATGTGATGACTGCTGCGGAAATGTATCAGGCTTGTATTGAGAATTTTGATGCTTCGGATATTGCTGTCATGGCGGCTGCGGTTGCGGATTATACACCGACGCATGTGGCTTCAGAAAAAATCAAAAAGAATGATGACCAATGGTCGCTGACATTTGAAAAAACAGTTGACATTGCTGCTTCTCTAGGTAAGCTGAAACGAAAAGACCAGATTTTGGTGGGTTTTGCGCTCGAAACTGAGCATGAAGAAAAACACGCGTTTGTGAAACTGACAAAAAAGAATTTTGATTTTATTGTGCTCAATTCATTGCGTGATGAGGGTGCCGGTTTTGGTACCGATACGAATAAAATCAGCTTAATTTGGCCGGACAATAAACGGCAGAATTTTGGGTTGAAATCAAAATCGAAAGTAGCAGCCGATATTGTTGCTGAAATAGAACAACTGACCCATCCATGAAACAAATATTTTTATTCATATGTGCTGTGTTCCTGGGCATTACGATGAAGGGGCAGGAACTCAATGCTACTGTCAATATTCTTCTACCTCAGCAGGTTGTTTCTCCTCCTGAGCTTTTCACAACCATGAAAGCGACCATCACCGAATTCCTCAACGGAAGAAAGTGGTCGAGAGACACCTGGACCAATGAAGAGAAAATACAGTGTACTTTTCAGATTACGATCGAGCAGCAGGTGGATAACAGATCCTTCAAAGGTAGTTTGCAGGTAACCAGCAGCAGACCTGTTTACAATTCAGACTATAAGACTTCGATTCTGAACATCAATGACCGCGATTTTGAATTTCAGTTTCAGGAGAATACCATGATACAATGGTCCAACGACCAGCACCGGGATAATCTAAGCAGCGTATTGGCATTTTATGCGCATCTTATTCTTGCTTCGGACTATGATTCTTTTGCTCTGGAAGGCGGTACAGATTATTACCTGATTTGCCAGACCATCATCAATAATGCGCAAAACACCATTGAACCCGGATGGAGGAGCAATGAAAAAGGAAGGCAAAACCGTTTCTGGCTGATAGAGAATATACTTTCCCAAACTTTCAAGCCGATTCGTGACTGCCTTTACTATTATCACAGAAAGGGGCTCGACAAATTGTATCTCAATCAGACGGAGGCCTTGACAGCAATGAGCGAGGCATTGAATGAATTGAAGAATATTCATAAGATCAAACCCTCTTCGTATAACATGCAGGTTTTCTTCTATGCCAAAAGCGATGAAATCGTGAATATTTATAAGCCGCTTCCAATGGCTCAGAAACAAGCAATAGCAGATCTCTGCAAACTCATAGATCCCGGGAATATTTCCAAGTACGATAAAATTCTTCAATAACATTTTCAATTTCAAAGTTGTCGAATCTGTGTGCATAATTCATGCATGTATGCCACGCTTTGCAAATACATTACGATCACAGGTTGAGTAATTTGCAGCAAGATTCTTGTCTTATGCTTCAGTCTTTATCTATTCAGAATTACGCGCTGATTGACACTGTTGAGCTGTCGTTCAGCAAGGGCATGACAGCCATTACCGGAGAGACGGGTAGTGGTAAGTCAATTTTGTTGGGTGCTTTTAGCCTTCTGCTCGGAGACAGAGCTGATTCAAAATCAATCCGGGATGAAAAATCGAAGTGTATTATCGAGGCCGTCTTCGACCTGAAAGGTTATGGTCTTAAGTCTTTTTTTCAAGACAATGATCTTGATTATGAGGAGGTATCGACGATACGACGTGAAATTGCTCCGGGGGGTAAAAGTCGCGCCTTCATCAACGATACTCCCGTTCAATTGGCCACACTGAAGACATTGGGAGTTGCTCTGGTCGATATCCATAGTCAGCACGAGAATTCACTTCTTGGCGAAAGGTCTTTTCAATTTTCTGTTGTGGATGCTTTTGCAGGGAACGATTCAGCGGTTGCGGATTATATGCGAACGTTCAAAAATTACAAGGCACTTGAAACGGAATTGAATAATGCCATTCAGAATGAGGCTCAGATGCGGCAGGAAATGGACTTTATCGGGTTTCAGTTGTCCGAATTGGAAAAGACCGGCCTGACGGATATAAATCAGTCGGCCCTGGAACAGGAGTTGGATACCCTGAATAACGCTGAAAATATTCGCTCGGTGCTCAATCAATTGAATCAGATACTGGAAGGCGGGGGACAAGGTGTGTTGCAGGCTTTGCACTCGGCAAAAGCGATGCTTGGAAAAATTACAAGCTTCAACAACACACTTGCCGAGTTTTCTGTGAGACTGGATTCTTGCAATATTGAATTACGCGAACTGACGCGCGAGATGGAAGCTTTTGCTGATGGCATCAGCACCGATGAACAACGTGCACTGGTTCTGGGTGAAAAACTTTCGGCACTTTTCCATCTTCAAAAGAAGCACAGGCTGAATTCAGTGGAAGAATTGATCGCGCTGCAGAACGAGCTTCAGCAAAAGATGGGAGAGTTTGGTAATTATGATGAGAAAATTGAAACTTTGAAGGGAAATCTTGCTGCACTGAAGACTGAGTTGTCTGCTATCGCAGCGGAGATTGCCAAATCTCGGCGAAAAGCTGCGCTTGCGGCTGAAAAGGAAGTAAAACAGTTTTTTGGTGAACTTAGTCTTGAGCATGCAGAATTGAGCATAGTTGTTTCAGAAGCCCAAGACTTTAATCAGTTCGGTAAGGATGAATTGGCGTTTCTTTTCAGGGCGAACAAAGGGGGGCACCTGCTGCCATTGCACAAAGTGGCAAGTGGTGGAGAAATATCACGTGTGATGCTGGCCATCAAAGCATCGATATCCAGACATAAAAAATTACCTGTGCTGATTCTGGATGAAATTGATCAGGGTGTGAGCGGAGAAGTTGGAAAAAAGATAGGCAATATCTTGAAAGCCATGAGCCTTGAAATGCAGCTATTAACTATAACCCATTTGCCACAAATTGCCGGCAAGGCTGACCAGCATCTCAAAGTGATGAAATCAGTCAAAGGCCATTCCACAGCAACAGAAGTTCATCCGATTGAAGGCGAAGACCGAATCAATGAACTCGCTGAAATGCTCAGTGGAAAAACGTTGACGAAGGCTGCACTCGAAAATGCACGTGAACTTATGACTGGTTAGAATTCAGCATTGAGCGGGGTGCGGGGAAAAGGAATCACGTCACGGATATTGGTCATACCTGTTACGAACATGATGAGTCGCTCGAATCCAAGGCCATAGCCGGCGTGCACACAAGTTCCGAATTTCCTTGTTTCCAGATACCACCAGATGTGTTCTTCGGGTATGTTGAATTGAGCACATTTTGCCTTCAATACTTCATATCTCTCTTCTCGCTGCGAGCCTCCGATGATTTCTCCGATACCAGGCACAAGAATATCCATGGCGGCCACAGTTTGCCTTCCTTTATCATCAGGCTCATTCAGGCGCATATAAAATGCTTTGATGGCCGCAGGATAGCCTGTGATGATGACTGGCTTCTGAAAGTGTTTTTCCACGAGATAACGCTCGTGTTCACTCTGCATATCAATACCCCATTCAACCGGATATTTGAATTTCTTCTTTTTAAAATGATTCGAGCCCAACAAGATATCGATTGCTTCTGTGTATGTGATGCGTTCGAACTTGTTTTCTACAATCATCTTCAATCTTTCAAGCAAAGGCATTGATTGACGCTCGTCGACAGGCTTTTGCTTGTCTTCGTTGATTTCTCTCTCCTGCAAAAACTCCAGATCCTCTATGCAGTGATCCAGCGCATACTGAATACAAAAGCGAAGACAATCTTCACCGAGATCCATGTTGTCGTGAATATCGTTGAATGCGACTTCAGGTTCGATCATCCAGAACTCTGCCAGGTGGCGGCTTGTATTTGAATTTTCCGCCCTGAAAGTTGGACCGAACGTATAAACCTTTCCAAGGCCCATGGCAGCAAGTTCTCCTTCAAGCTGTCCGCTCACAGTCAGGTTTGTTACTTTGCCGAAGAAGTCCTCTGCACTATCAAACTTGCCTTCACGGGCTATTTTATCAAGATCAAGATTGGTCACCCGAAACATTTCACCTGCACCTTCGGCATCGCTGCCTGTGATGATGGGCGAATGCAAATAGAAAAATCCGCGGTCATTGAAAAACTTGTGTATCGCAAATGCGAGATGGTGGCGAATACGAAATACTGCACCAAAGGTGTTGGTTCTGAATCGGAGATGCGCCTTCTCACGAAGAAACTCAAGCGAATGCCTTTTCATCTGAATCGGATATTCGTTCGGATCGCAGTCGCCCAAAATTTCAAGTTCGGAACATATCAATTCAATATCCTGACCCTTACCGAGACTTTTTTGTAATAGTCCTGATGCGCTGATACATGCTCCGGTCTGAATTCTTTTGAGCTTGGTTTCTTCGTGTTTCTCCTTGTCAATTACAATCTGCAGTGTGCGTATGGTAGAGCCATCTGTTACCGTGATAAACTGATCATTGCGAAAAGTTCGAACCCAGCCTTTGATGTTGATCTCTGTGCCAACCGGTTGTTCAGAAAATAGCTTGACGATGTCCGTATGCTTTGCCATGGATAAAAAATTGAGCTGCGAATTTACCAATTAGGTGGCGTTGAAACGTTCTGCTCTCAGGCTATCTTTTGGCCAACTCGCATCGGTGCATTGGCCTGATCACTCTCAACAACCCCATCTCGCATGCGCACTATCCTGCGCGCCATCCGGGCAATATCCTCTTCGTGAGTCACAATGATGATGGTATTTCCGGATTGATGAATTTCATCAAACAATGCCATGATTTCGTGACTGGTCTTGGTGTCAAGATTTCCCGTGGGCTCATCTGCCAGAATAATTGACGGCCTATTTACCAGTGCCCTCGCAACCGCTACCCTCTGCCGCTGGCCACCCGAAAGTTCGTTGGGTTTGTGCGACATGCGGTCTTGAAGTCCTACTTGAGCAAGAACTTCTTTCGCCCTCTGAATTCTCTCCGATTTGGGCATTCCCGCATAAACAAGCGGCAAGGCTACGTTGTCAAGTGCGCTATACCTGGGCAAGAGGTTGAATGTCTGGAATACAAAGCCGATTTCTTTATTCCGGATTTCAGCGAGTTCTGCGTCCTCCAGCCCGGCTACGTCTGGGCCATTCAAATAGTATTTACCGCTGGTCGGAGTGTCAAGACATCCGATAATATTCATGATGGTGCTTTTTCCGGAACCGGAAGGCCCCATGAGTGCAACGTATTCATTGCTGGAAATCTTCAAGTCAACGCCATTCAATGCTTTTATCACCTCATTGCCTATGCGGTAAAACTTGGTCAACCCTTCAATCCGGATAAGTTCTTTCATCGTTTCAAAATTAGTCGGATATGTGAAATCAGGATTGGTAATGTTACAGAAGGAATATTGCCTATCTTAGCGGTTGGATTATTGACCAAAATGAAACTGATTCGGTTCCTTACAGGTGTTTTATCTGTTTGTCTGCTATTATTTGCGGTAACAGCGGTGGCTCAGTACACTGTAAACAATGCTGTAAACTCCAACGATGGTGTGCAGGATGTTCTGCTGGGAGGCGGCATTACTGCTACCGGAATTACTTTTCAAGGCACAAATCAACAGATCGGCAGTTTCACATGCGTCAATTGTGGCATTGGAATAGGAAGCGGGGTTGTAATTGGCACGGGTAATGTCGATGGTTCTGACGGCCCCAACAATTCAGGAAGTTTTTCATCAGGCCCTCCGGATGGTGTGGATGGTGTAACAGATCCTGACCTCGCTGAATTGAGCGGAATGGTGTTGAACAATACCGCAGTTCTTGAATTCGATTTTGTTCCAACGGGTGATAGTCTTTTCTTCAACTATGTTTTTTCGTCGGAGGAATATCCCGAATTTGTTAACTCTATCAATGATGCTTTTGGATTCTTTTTGAGTGGTCCCGGAATTGCCGGACCATATACGAACAGCGCTGCCAATATTGCACTGGTGCCGGGCACTTCCACGCCAATTACCATCAATAGTGTGAATGCAACAACCAACAGCTCTTATTACAATACCAATGTAAATGCCGGAATTCAGGCTGATGCCTACACTGATGTTATGACCGCAGTGGCGGAAGTTATTTGCGGAGAAACATACCATATTAAAATTGCCATAGGTGATGCCAGCGATGGTGCCTGGGATTCCTGGGTTTTTCTTGAGGCTGGCAGTTTTCAGAGCAATCAGCTCAGTCTTGAATACAACGCTCCGAATCTTTCTTCTCCTTTGGATGGGGGCATGTATGAAGGCTGCGAGCCCGCCAATATCACTTTTACCAGGGATGGAAATCTCGGTGAGGAACAGATCTTTAATCTTGCGTTTTCAGGAACAGCTCAGGTCGGCAGTGATGCGACTATTGGAGGCACTCAGGTTGTATTTCAGCCCGGTGAATCAAGTGTTATTTTACCTGTGATGGCAAATCAGGATGGCGTTCAGGAAGGTCTTGAAGTTTTGACAATTACTGTAATAGGCACAGGATGTGCCAATTCTGAGTTTACGCTGGATATCAGTATATATGATCTTCCTGAACTCGAAGTTGTCACTCCTGATGTGACTATCAATTGCGGTGAAGAGGCCACTTTCACACCGGTTATTTCAGGCGGGCTTGGTAATTACGAGCTGGTATGGGAAAATGGGTTGAACAGTGTTACCTTCTCAGCTTTTCCAGACGGACCGACGTCGTATAGTTTCACAGTGACAGATACTTGCGGTGTGGCGCCTTTTCTTGGCACTGCGAATGTGCTTTTCGTTGTGAATGATCCAATTGTCGTTGATGCAGGAGCGGATCTGAGTGCGACTTGTCTGGATCAGGTCTCCATCGGCGCAACGGCTGTCGGAGGCTTTGGCACATACACGTATTCCTGGTCAGTCAATGGCTCTCAATTATCTCTGACTGATAGCGTGAGTTTCATAGAAAATGAAAATACTTTGGTTGAAATTATTGTCACGGATATCTGTGGAGATAGCGGGTCTGACCAGGTAAATGTCAATTATCCTGCTGTGCCCCTCAATGTAAATCTTGGTCCGGATTTCGAAACAACTTGCCTCGATGAAAACACGATAAATCCCAGTGTCACCGGAGGAACTGGCACTTACCTGTATTCATGGACGATAGATCAGGTTGAAATAGGTAACGGAAATTCATTGGACCTTTTGGTGGATGAAGAAACTTCTGTCTCACTCGAAGTACTCGATGAGTGTGGCAATTACAGTTCTGATGTTGTGACAATCAATATGCTTCAGGTGCCGGTGAATGTGAATCTGGGTCCGGATATTGTTGTGACTTGTTTAGATGAAAGTGATATTATTCCTGCAGTGGTTGGTGGAATAGGAAATTACAGTTATTCGTGGTCTCAGTCAGGCTCAGGCGTGATAAGTGATGATTCGAGTATTCTTTTTCAAACTTTTACCAATACATCATTGACTCTTGATGTCACCGACGAATGCGGTAATTCAGACAGTGATGTTTTAAATGTCAGTGTACCGCCGATTCCTATTGATATTGAAATTGGAAGTGATCTGGTGGTAACGTGTCTCGATATTTCTTCAGTGCTGGCAGAAGTTAGCGGTGGTATCGGAGCCTATTCCATCGAATGGTCGGATCAGGACGGTCTGTTGGGAGCAGGCGATGATATTAATTTTCAAACTGCTGTCAGCACCCAACTTGTTGCAGAAGTTACAGACGAATGCGGTAATACAAGTGAAGACGTTATTTCGGTGAATGTTCCGCAGCAAACGGTGTTGGTTGACCTGGGCGAAGATCTTACGGTCCTTTGCACGGATCAGGTTTTCATTGAATCATTGGTCGACGGCGGTGTAGGAACTTATAGTTATAGCTGGCAAATCAACGGGAATAACGCAGGCAGCCAATACGCTATTTCAACTGCTTTCATGAACAATTCACTTGTAACTGTCGAAGTTTCCGACCAGTGCGGAAACTCCGCAACAGCACAAGTCAATGTAGTTGTTCCTCCGGTTGAAGTAATTGCTGATGCAGGACCTGATCTGACGGCAACTTGTGTTCAGTCATCTTCACTCATTGCTGCGGCATCAGGTGGAGTTGGCAATTTTTCTTACCAATGGAGCGGTCCCGAGGGTGTTTTCTCTTCAGGTAGTGTCACTCAATTCAACACGCCCGTGGCAACTACAGTAACACTTACTGTTACAGACCAATGCGGCAACACGGATAGTGATCAGTTATCGATTTCTATTCCGCCTGTGCCCATCTCTGTGGAGGTGCCATCGGATACTGTGGTTTGTATGAATACCGGTGTTGCATTGAACGCAGAAGTTTCCGGCGGGGTTGGTGCGATCAGTGTTACATGGACAGGGTTCGAAGAAGCAGGTGAAAATATTCTTGTAGCACCGTCGCTTACGACGAC
>JBEIHH010000064.1:0-17521 GCA_040381475.1 Crocinitomicaceae bacterium
TCGATATCGTTATCGTCGACAAGGTAGAAATTGATATTGCGCAATCTGCTCATGACTTGTTGGGAATCTCAAAGGTAAACCGCGTTCCCTTGTTTTGTTCGCTTGATACCGAAATATTACCTCCGAGCTTTTGAGCTGCCTGGCGTGCGATATACAAACCAATGCCAGAGCCCAGTCTTTTGTCGCCATGGGTGAAAAACATATCGAATATGCCCGGCAAAATTTCCGGAGCGATGCCAATGCCATTGTCCGTTACCCGGAATACAGCCTTCTCTTTGTTCACCACCACAGACAGATCGATGAATGATTCATGTTTTTTAGGATCGCTGAAACGGATGGCATTCGATACAAGATTGTTGAGCACCATGCGGATACGGTTGGCATCTGAACGAAACTCCGCGGGCTGACTGATGTCCTTCCGGAAAGTGATTCGTTCTGCGCTTTCGTAATGACTGTAGCGACTGAGGATTTCGTCGATCAACATATCTGAGTTGATGACCTCCATCAATTCTTCGATCTGATTATTCTGGTAGTAGTTGATGATATTGCTTACGAAATCGTTCAGCTTGTCGGCACTGCGCTCGATCATATCGAGGTATTGGACAAATCTTTCGTCCGGTATTTCGATGCGGGCCACATTGATCACACCTTTTATAGACACCAGCGGTGCGCGCAAATCGTGTGAGGCGCTGTAAACAAATTTTTCGAGTTCGGCATTGGCCCTTTCCAACTCACGGTTCTTTTCGGTCAACTCAGTATCCTTCCGGAATTTTTCCAATGCATTTTCCACACAAACACGCAGCTCATTCTGTTCCCAGGGTTTGGTTACATAGCGGTAGACCTGCCCTTTGTTGATGGCGTCGATCACCGCTTCCATGTCGGCATATCCGGTGATGAGTATGCGCACTGCTTTGGGAAAATCGTGCAGGATGGTTTCGAAAAATTCGACACCACTCACATCGGGCATTTTCTGGTCAGAAAAAATGATGTGGATTTCGTTGCTGTTGAGGATGTTTACAGCCTCCTGAGCACTGGTGGTTGTAAACACATTGTAATCGCGCCTGAAAAGGGCTTTGAATGACATGAGGTTTTGTTCCTCATCATCCAGGTAGAGGATAGAGTATTTATCGCTCATCAATAGGGTTCAAAAAAAATTACTTAAGCAGCTGTTCGTCGCAATTCTTTGGGAATTCTCGGTAAATGTATGAGAAACTCGGTACCGACACCCGGAGTGGATTGCACCGAAATGTTTCCGCCGTGATCTTCGATAATGCTCTTTGCGATAGAAAGACCGAGTCCGGTGCCCTCACCCACCGCCTTGGTGGTATAGAAAGGCATGAATATTTTTTCCAGGGTTGCTTCATCCATGCCCACACCATTGTCTTTTACGATGATGTACACATTCTTTTCATCATGTGAAGACTGAATGCTCACATGTCTTTCCGAAGCGATACGTCCCGGAATTTTGGTGGCGGCCACGGCATTGCTCACGAGATTCGCGATGACCTGATTGAGTTTACCCGGGAAACATTCAATGTAAGGCATTTCCTCGTCGAGGTTTTTTTCAACAGTTACCTGGCCTTTGGTGATGCTCTTCATCACCACGACTGTTGAGTTGAGACATTCGTTGATATTGGCCGGCACGAGGGTGTCTTTATCTGCGCGGGCGAAAATGCGCAGACCACGTACAATTTCGGCAGTTCTTTTCGAACCTTCTTCAATACCCTGCAGGAGTTGGTGAATTTCTTTCGATACGAAGTCGATATCCACTTCGTCGTATTTCTTGCGGAGGGCTTGAATATCCTCCTGCGTTGGGTTATCCGGTAGTTCGTAGTATTTGTGCAGCATATCCATTACATCTTCTATATCGCGGTGGAGGGGCCCCACGTTCGACTGTACGAAGTTGATCGGATTGTTGAGTTCGTGGGCAATACCGGCAGTCATCTGACCCAGTCCGGCGAGTTTTTCGCTTTCGACCAGTTGTTTTTGTGTGAGGCGCAGGTGGTCGTATTGCGACTGGATTTTGTTTTTGACCTCTTCCAGCTCGGCAGTGCGTTCATGTACTTTGACTTCAAGAATTTCGTTCTGACTTTCGATGGCCTTGATGCGCTGCGCATCGGCTTCTTCCTTCTCAATTTTGAGTTGGTTGATTTTGTCGGCGAGAGCAAATGAGAGGAGAATTCCTTCCGCTGCGGAACCAATAGGCAAAGCATAGATTGTCAAAGTACTATAAGGAAGAATGCCATAGTCTTTCAAGGCAAATACGGTAATTGAAACCAAAAAGATAGTCCATGCAAAAACGAAAAATTTCGCGGTTCGCTCACCCTTTATAGAAGCTTTAATAGCAGCAATCAATAAGATCAACGCTGATGCTGCACCAAAGTTTAGAATGTTATATGCAATATCCAGATAACCAAAAAAGATCAATGGCAGAACAGCAAGATAAATTAAAAGATAAACCTTTAATATTTTATCTATGATTGGAGTATATATTTTTATCTTGATAAAGTCACGCGCGAAAACAATTGTAGCTATTCCACTAAATGCACCAGACAGGTGAACACTATGAATTGACAACCAAACAGAGTTTGGCCAAATTAACTTACTACCAATTCCGAATAAGGACAATTGAACGTAGCCAACTGAAAGGAGGTAAAAAACATATAAAAAATAACTTCGGTCTGAGGTTGATAGCGCTAAAAAAAGATTGTACAGCAATAGCACTATAATGATACCTAGAGAAAGGTACATTAATCCATCGTGTGATGCACTTCTTAATATCAAACTTCGCTCCGTGCCAATCATAACAGGACAAATCAGCTGTTTTGAAGACTTCAACTTCAACATGTAAGAGCCAGTCTCACCCTTTTTCAGGCCTAAATCAAAGATGAACGAACTTGAATTTCTATTTCTTTCGTTGTAAGGAATTGAAGCACCGTTAAACCCAATAGCTTTCAAGCCATTATCGCACTTGAATAGATAAATGCTGTCTATTGTGCTATTGCTCAAATAGCAATATGTACTCGCCTCAGAAGAAAGTCCTGTTGAACTAAAATATAAATATTGATAATCGTTCGATAAACCCAGATTTGGAGTTTCAGTAAAAAGTTCCTTGAATTCGCCTTGTTTTATTCTCTCTAGCGCCTTGTTCTCATCTTCTGACTGCACATGCTTATAATGGTTAATTAGGCTTATGTCGCTTGCATTTGCATGGATAGAACAAAACACAACAATAAACACCAAGAAGCCAAGGCTAACTTGACTTACCAATGTTGAAACACGCACAGATAACATTTTCAATTATTTTCTCTACTTAAACGAGATTAATCGAAAAGGTTACGATAACTTCAAAAGTGGTTTAACTCCAGTTCAAAACGTATTTTAACAGCTCCTCTAGGTGACGGTTCCATATAATATTGATTTGGCTGTTCTATTAAAGATCGTATCCGATTGGCATTGTAAGAACTTGCATGTGCTAATTCGGATATACTGGGATTGTAAAGCACAACAGAAACAAATTCCGGTGTGGGATAATTAAATCGGCCTTCATTACCCAAGCTTAGTACTGGTATACAACCATTGGCACTAATCATTTTTTCCGTATACGGCGCTGAAAAACAAAAGAAATTATCGAGACCAAGTTGTTTCACAATAGCAACAGAAGACATACAAGCCACCGGAGATAAACCTTTACCAAACACTCTTTTGGAACTCCACAAACCACAAACCTCAGCTGTGCCTTTTGGTAAAGTTGATTCAAATGTCTCTACTATTTTGGGTTCAACTTCTATTAACGCATCAATTAACGGTAAATCTCTTCCCCCCAGATACCTATGTACTCGCAAACCACCCACAACTATATCATCCTTGTCATAAACATTTATTACCCAGACATTTGGGTCAGCCAACCAAGATGGTCTTGAAGTATTCAGGTTTATGATGCCATAATCCAGAAGCACGGCCAAATGACCTTCAAAAAATGCGTTTGAAGCCACCTTATTGTCGGTTGCCCTAAATGCCTTCAAGGTATAGTCCACTTGCCCATCAATAGCATCAACTGAAGCCATATTTTCAATTGACTCATTCACTTTTGAAATCTAGCATTTTCGTTATGATGCCGAACAATATCGAATCTAGACCGACCAGACATCACAGTATTGTTCAATAAAATTTCTCGAATAAACTTCGCGGCAACAGCTCCCCCGGCGATTACATCTGTGGCTAATTGTGGCCATGTGGTTATAGACTTTCCTATTTCATAAATACTTTCTCTACCCCTATCCGTTATATGCTCTAGTTCAAACAACCTTAAGGCCATTTGCTTTCTATCTATGGTATGAAGCTCATTAATATTTTCATCCAACAAACCATGCAAAATCTCACGGTCTGGCTCTAAATCAAACCTCTCAATATCCAAAAGAAATAAATCGCTAGTATCCATTACTACGGGAATCTTCAATGACCTAGCAAGTTTACGCACTTGTACTTTGATTTCGATATCATCACCTTCCTCAACCAATAAATCGAGCTTGCCGTTTTTTAGAAAAAAGTCTTCCATATTGCCCTGATTTATTCCATCAGTAAACAATTCAACTTTTATAAATGGATCTATCTCAGCTATTTCCCTGGCTACAACAATGGTCTTTGCTAATCCAATACTTGAAACACTCGTTCTAATACGATTGAGGTTGCTTAATTCCAAAATATCAAAGTCGGCCAAGCGCAACGTGCCAGAGATTCTTTCCATTGCTATTGCCATTGCAACAGATTGGCCAACACTTAAACCAATAATACCAACTGTCTTGTCTTTTAGTCGATCTTGTTCCTTTTGATTTATCTTATAACGATTCCTTATCGTTCTCACCTTTAGAAAATCTGCTTCATCAAGAGTATGAACTAGAGTATTTCTCCATGGATAAAAAACCCAAGTGCCAAACTCATAAAATTCTTTACCATCAAGTTTCGCATCTATCAAATCCTTAATATCCCTATCCAAGTTTTGAGCATCAGGATTCTCAAGTTTAATCAGATCTCTTAATTGGTCAAGTATAGTATCCTTAATGGTAATTGAAGGGATCTTGTTTATGATTACATCTAATTCCCTCTGATCGTTCTTAGAAGATAATCTGAAAATTCGTGGCTTATACACCGAGTCATCCTCTTCATTCTTATTCTCGACTAGCTTCTTAGTTAGGTTGCTCATTATCCTTATGACATATGAGACGAAAGTAAATCAAAAATGCGTTCTACTGACAAATCTTAGCGAAGACTATGAAAGCTCTTGCATCAAACCACTAAAGTAACCCTTCGTTACATGACCACTTTTTTGATAAAGACTATCTTTAAGCAATAAATCTCTCAATGCAGGCAAGTTATGAAAGGGAATTCCCGGATAAAGATGATGTTCAAGATGATAACTGATGTTGTAAGGAGCAATTAAAACTCGCTCGAACAAAGTCGGAAGCACTGTTCTAGAAGAACCGAGCAAGCTATTGTACTCTAATTTACCAAAGTGCTCAGCAAAACTTCTTATATATTGAAAAAGTAAAAAGCTCGTAAAAAATGGAATAACCCAAAATAAAAGATAAAGCTTCCATCCCCCCAAAACCGAAATTAAAGTGACAAGAATCACTAAAAAACCAATCCTGTTCCAGTCAACGCCTTTCTTTTTCGACTTGCCTTTCATTCTGCTGATCATCCAAGTCAAGTCATAAAGGCCTTTAATTCCAGACATGTATCCAAGCAATGTCAAGACAAACCCGAGTTTCGTTTGTGGAAACTTAAACTCTTGCCGTCCAATTTTTGCCACCCAGTCAGGATCTAGATCTGAATTCAAATGTTGATGGTGACTTAAGTGATTATTGCGATACATTTCAACTGTAATCATCAATGGCCAACAAACCATAACATTGGCGATAAAATCACTTAACCTTCTATTTTTAAAAAATCGATGGTGAGCCACATCATGCATCAGCACAGCTAAAGCATGCATTCTGGACCCAATAATTATCACTGCGATAAAATAAAAGAGAACGTTCCAATAATAAAACGAAATCACATAAACGGCAATGATTACAATCCACTCTACCATCAAACAAAATGATAAGAGCCATGGCCTTGGTATGTAGAGTGCCTTTAGTGCTGACTTCTCAATAGAAAGACTTAAATCAGATGCGTCGTTTGCTTTAGTCATAATAATCAATTACTTAGGACAAAAATAAAACAGATAAGGGCAATACAAACAAGAAAAAAAAACAACTTATGACACTATCCCAATCAATTCAAATAAATCCAATTGGTCATTTGATACAATAAATAATAGAAGTCACAATTCCTTAGTCAATCACAACAACATTCCTATACATACACTCAAGTACATTCTTGGGTATCGGCAATAATCCAAGCGCTTTTGCATAATGCACGGCTTCATGATCATTGTCAATGTTCAATAAATCACCTTGTTTACGTTTGTCCCAAGCATTCATGGCCTGTGTAACCCTATTTCGTATGGTCTTCGCAAAACAGTCTGCAACTTGTTGTTCCTCGACAGAGCCATCAATGTTGGCGAATCGTTTTAAACTGACATTCATATTTTGAGCAACTACTTTATTTCTATCTGTAAGTGAGCGTTCATGCAAATGAATCAAATACTGAACAGGTATGTTTATCATGTAAGCGTTGATCAAATAGAGAAAATCATTGAGGAATGTTTGTCTTGTTCCGGTGCTCAGCCAAGATGGACGAACAAAATCGAATTCACTTTCCGGATAAACAAGCCACTTGTCAAAATGATAAATTGGTCTTGTCGATCCGTCCTGGGTTTTATCATAAAATAAAAAGCACAACTTTTCTAACGCTACAAACTTTTGGTCACGAATAGATGCAATCTTGCTAATGTCCGTACCAACCCTGAACCTAACCCGATACTGATCTTCCATGGAGGTCCATCTCAAAAGTTTAAGGGTGAACATGTAATATGCAATGCTTGCCCAACGCAAAACGTGGTTGTTGTCCCTCCTATGAAATAGCGGATTCTTTTCATCCCAACCTGCCATGGCTGGAAGATTAAAATCTTTAGGTGCGATTCCAAGTATCCTACTAATATTCGGATCTACTTCCTCGTGCCTAAAGTCATACAAGTTGAATATTGCATAGAATTCATTGGGCCTAACGGATATGTGCTTAAACTGGTGAGACACATCATTGTATGAATAATGCGCCTGATATTTAGCTTCAGCATCTCCAAGAAATAGGATTAGATTGACTGGATCCTTTTCTTGGATCACTTTATGCACCAAATCCAGTTTTTCAAAAATGCTGTCGTAGCGATTAAACCCTGGCTCAAATTCCTCAGGAAACTGAGCCTTGGCATTGGTAATAATTTCAACAATCACACTCTTCAAATTCGGATAAATAAGCCGCGACTTTTTCTCCTTGTCTGTCTTTGACTTGATGAGCAACGTAGATCTTTCCATAAAAAAATAGTGTTTCTAGGCACCACTAAGATAAGAAAAATCTTTATGCACACATAGCTCAAGCCCATTTTTTCGATCTAAAAGTCTCCGGAAATCCCAATTATCAATCATAAACCGGCATATATAAATATTTCGAAAAATTCGAAATGGGCATCGGGCTTGGTTCAAGGCTGGCACATTTGCATCCTAAATCATCTAAAACATTTTCAAATGAACTATTACCCTAACATCAAAGCACTGCGTATACAGTACAATTACAAGCAGGCATACGTAGGCGACATTCTCGGTATTACTCAACCGGAATACAGCAAACTGGAATCAGGCCAAAGAAAAATTGACAGCAGATTTATCAAAGAACTCTGCAAACTCTATGATGTGAACGCTGACATTCTGCTGAAACAGAATCCTACCTCCCAGCATCTATCTACGGAGCATATGATAAGAATGGCAGGGCATCCGGAAATCAGCCATGACATTCTCGCCAAAATAATTGACAACTACAGCAGCATCCTGGAAAATTTCACCCGACAACAGCACGTCCAAGAAAAAATAATCGATAAACTCATGAATGAAAATAAGCAAGAGGAAATTCGGCCAGCAGAGGATCACAACGCTCCGGAAGAATAATGTCCGCAAGCAAAATCTCTACACCCGAAACCTGAGGCCGGCCAACTTCTTCCGGCTAGCATCAATACCGCAGATCATCTTCTGCGCTCATTCTCACAACAACGCACCTGCTTTCTTTATGTCGCAGCATGACCTGTGCACTTATCGTGTACCCGACATCTTGTGTAATGAAGTGAGCAGTTCGTTGTGGAGTTCATCTCTGCTAAGATTCATTGCGGTCGTTTGATTTAGCCTTTCATTTAATGTCACTCCTGACGATCTTTGGCGCATGAATCTGGATCTATCCCAAAAAACCGCTCTTGTTTGCGGATCAACTCAAGGCATCGGTCTTGCTGCTGCACAGGCCATCGCTGTGCTTGGTGCCAACGTGGTACTCATGGCACGCAACAAGGAAAAACTTGAGCAAGTAATTGGCTCGATCGATACCTCACGCGGACAAAAACACAAATACCTCGTGGCCGACTTTGCCTATGCACAGGAAGTGGAAAAGGTGATTCAGGAATTTGCCACGTCGAACGTGGTGCATATTCTCGTGAACAATACCGGTGGACCAACTCCCGGGCCTGCCATCGACAGCGATATCGAAGCTTTTCGCATTGCTTTCAATGCGCACCTGATCAACAACCAGATTCTCGCCAAGGCCCTGGTACCGGGCATGAAACAGGCCGGTTACGGTCGCATCATCAATGTGATCAGTACTTCGGTAAAACAACCACTGCCCAACCTCGGCGTGAGCAATACCATCCGCGGTGCCGTGGCCAGCTGGGCCAAAACGCTGGCCTACGAACTCGGAAAATTCAATATCACAGTCAACAATGTATTGCCCGGCGCCACCGAAACAGGTCGACTGGAGCAAATCATGAAAAACAAAGCCGACAAATCGGGAACAAGCCCGGCAGATGTGAAACATGAAATGAGTGAAGAAGTACCCATGAAACGCCTAGCCCAACCGGAAGAAATTGCCAATGCCATCGCATTCCTTGCCTCACCCGCGGCGTCTTATATCAATGGTATCAACTTGCCGGTGGATGGTGGCAGGACGGGAAGTTTGTAAGCTGAGGTAAAATCTCCTGACTGTATTGAGTAGTTGCAAAAGCTGCTTCATATAGTATGCTTTGATTGACTCACGGATTATTTCGTGTTCAAATGAACCTTTCCCCAACTCACCTCTATTGATACGTTGGAACAAATAACCCAAAATAAGTCCATGAAAGATTTTAACTTTCACTCATCGCATTGATACTATTCGGTGCGCAATTCTCAGCAAGCGCACAACGCAAAAAGGTGGCTGTAGTCACGTTCAATTGCGACAATTCGCTCCTTTCGGCGCTACCAATACCCACCGCTTTTCTTCACTCAAAACCGTGTCTTCTATTAAGTCGAAGTCGAGCTTCTGCGTATAGAACGCAATGGCCTCATCATAGTCGGCTACGACAAGAGCAATATGTGCAATTCGTTGATTCATTTTACAAGACACAATGATAAACATCCGACGTCCTCAGATACTGCAGGACATGTGCATTTCACCATGAAACGTTGGTTAGCCCTTGCTAATTTGTTCAATGTCATTTGACGAAAATGTTTTGTCGGCAAACCAGTTTGTAATACCATTGCATCCAATACCAAATCAATTCCTATGCATTCATTTTACTTTCAGTGGTTGTCAGGAAAAGTTGCGACGACATTTCTAATTTCCGCTTTTGCGCTCATGTTCTTTAGCACAACAGCTCTCAGTCAGACAACGCTTGTTGCGGGTGATATAGCCATCATTGGTTTTAACTATGACAATGCTGATGTGGTCAGGTTTGTAAACCTCGTAGACATCGCTGCAGGAACCGAAGTTCGCTTTACTGACAATGGCTGGAACGGCACTACACTTGCCACCTCAGAAGGCACCGACGTGTGGACAGCACCTGTAGCATATGCTAAAGGAACGGTTCATTCTCTGACACCGGCCAGCATGGCCCTGGGCACCAGTGGCGACCAACTATTTGTTTATCAGGGAACCGCCGCTTCACCGGTTTTTATCTTCGGACTTACCACCAAGGCATGGGTTACGGGTAGCATCAGCACGAGCACATCGCGCAGGCCAGCGGCACTCACAACAGGCAGCACTGCCATAGCATTTAGCGTAGAGCGCGACAATGGCAGGTACAATCCACTTGCAACAACCGGCGACAAAAACCAGGTTTTGACTGCCGTAGCCAACACCACCAACTGGACCACCACCGATACACGCATCAGCACTTTTCCTGCATGGACATTTACATTGAATGGACTTGCTGCAGCGCCCACCGCACAACCTACCAATTTGTCGTTCACGAATGTGAAGAGCTATAAATTCAACAATTCATTTACGGCAGCTGCCGGCAACCCCACCGGATACCTCGTGCTGCGCAGCACAGGCAGCGCTGCGAATACTGTACCTGCCGACGCTGTGGCCTATTCTACAGGCGATGTATTGGGCAATGCACGCGTGATGAGTACCAACACCACCACCTCGTTTCTGAATGAAGGAACAACTGCCAACACTGCATACTACTATACAGTATATGCTTACAACGGAAGCGGAGCAAATACCAACTACCTGCAGACAAATCCACTTTCAGGATTTGTAACTACCAACGCAACTGAAATGGGCAGTTACTACCAGGGTGTGTCCGAAACCGATCCCTCATTTATTGCAACACTTCAAAACAGAATTAGATCGCCTTTTGTAAAAGTGGCCTACGACCAGTATGACGAAACCATGATGACACACTTCGCATTTGGATATGGAAGCGGAAGTCAGCTTAGTGCAACCTGCGTTTATTCGGGACAGGTGCAGTCTTACAATCCGCCATTTGCGTGGATACCGAATACCGTTTTCAGTCGTGAGCACACCTGGGCCACCAGCTGGACGCCGAGCAATGCAACTTCATCCTTCAATGAATATTGCGACCAGCACCATCTGTTTCCTGTAAATCAAAATGATGCCAATGCAGTGCGCAGCAACCACCCGCTGGGTGAAGTAACCGTGCCGATAGATGTTTATCTCGAAGGAATATATGGCTATGATGCCACCGGAAATCTGGTGTATGAACCGCGCGACAGTCACAAGGGCGATGCTGCCCGTGCGCTGCTGTACATGAGCTTGCGGTACAACGGAATCAACGGATTTGACTGGACGTTCAACAATTTGAACAACAATATTTTGCCGGCCCTCAATGTGGATCCTCAAAGCGTTGCCACGCTGCTGCAATGGCATGCACAGGATGCTCCTGACAATTATGAAATTGCGAGGAATGACTATATCCAAAGCATACAACAAAACAGAAATCCACTCATAGATCATCCGGAATGGACAGCCAATATTGACTTCAACAATCTCACCTGGATTGCTTCACCACAAATGACTATGCAGGAAGACGAAGATGAAAGCAATGAGGCATTGGTGGAAGAAAAATCGATGCATGTATGGCCCAACCCTGCGAATGATCTGGTATATGCAGCGCTGAAAGGAATAGAAAATCAAAACATCACCGTGGTGGTATATGATATGATGGGTGCCCTGCAGATGTCGGAAACACGCATGGTAGAAGATTCATTCTATTTGCTTGAACTGGATGTGCAGGCGCTGAGCAGCGGAACATACCTGGTGGCTATCATCACAGATCATGATCGCTTTGCACAACCATTGGTGGTACAGTAAACTTTGCCAACTGTATTCGCTGTCAGCACAGTTACAATACCGTTGATAGCCTTACCTCGCAAGCGTTAACACGTGTGTCATTCCAGACACCATGCGCACTATTGACATTAGAGTAGAAATTGAATTTTCAGGGAATGGCAAACATGTGGTAAAGAGATTTGTGAAGCAATTATTTCACTGAAACATTGAATCAATCTGAAGCTTTATCAATCATTCAAATCGGCATTATTTGCCAGACAACTTCCAAAACAATCAGGCTTATCGGCCAATTGTGTTAAGCCACTTTTCACTAAACAAAAAAACTCTTACAGAATCATTTTACTGATCAAAGAAATTTGATCAAGGTGATAATCACAATGTTCGGCATGCGCATCGGTATAGCGCAAATAGATCCCGTACTCAGACCTTCAGGACTAGCTGCACTCCGGACAAACGCCTGCTACCGTGAAATTTGCTTCGCGAATTTTGTATTTGCGCGGTAGCTTGATCTCAGGAACTACATTTTCAAGACAAGTGACCTGGCCACAGTTCTCACAATTAAAATGAACATGATCGTGCCGATGAAGATGATTATGTCCTTCCTCCTCATGACTACACGTGCGACATGCGGCATATTTCACCACGCCATCCAATCCAACAGTTTTGTGCACCACGCCATCGCTCAACAATCGATCGAGAACACGATACGTAGTAACACGATCGCAAATTTCTTCTGACAAGCCGTATATCTCTGTCTGCGACAAGGCAAAGTCAGATTGCTGAAGCAATTCCTGAATATGCGTTCGAGCCGCAGTGTTGCGCGATTTTTTCATGCACCCTATTTTTCTTATTGCAAATGTATTGCATTAACAAGTTGAATTCTATATTTGCAACAAAATTGCATTAAGCAAATTTATCGTTGAATACCGCTACTCTCAGATATCTGCTGCTAACTGTTCTTTTGAGTGCCCTATTGCAGGCAAATGCACAGTGCACGCTGCACCTCTCCGGCAAGGTAACTGAACAGGACCGATCGCTTCCGGTGGCGTTCGTGGTATTGGAACTCGCAGATTCACGCACCACTTGCAGCACGGATAGTCTGGGCCAATACCATTTCGAGCCTCTTTGTTCCGGCAAATACACGCTCACCTGCTCTCGCATTGGCTTTGTTCCGACGCAAAAATCTTTCTATCTAAAAGCAGATACAACAATAGATTTCAGTCTCGCCTTCGATCCTACCGTGTTCAGCGCGATAGAGGTAACCGACCAACGCAGGCAAGAGAATATTACTTCAATTTCATACGCGCTCGATGAAAGTGTCATCAGCAAAAAAAGCGGTGAATCGCTCGGAAATATGCTCAGTGCTTTGCCTGGTGTTACGACACTCAACACCGGAAGCAATATCAGCAAACCTGTTATCCATGGGCTGCATGGCAACCGCATCCTATTGCTCAACAACGGCATCAGACAGGAAGGTCAGCAATGGGGCAATGAACACGCACCGGAGATTGATCCGTTTCTCGCCGACAAACTCACGGTGATTCACGGCGCAGGCAGTTTGAGATACGGGCACGACGCCATCGCAGGTGTGGTATTGGTAGAGCCTGCCGAACTTCGCGCTACACCGGGCATCAGCAGCAAAATGCAGCTGGTTGGTGGAAGCAACGGACGATCCGGAGCAGCAAGCGGCATGGTTGATATCCGTTTGCCTCAGCTACCAAGACTTGCTGTAAGGGCGCAAGGTACTTTGCACAAAGCGGGCAATATCGCAACACCGGATATTGTCCTGGGCAATACCGGTAAATCAGAAAAAAATTATTCGCTGGCGGCAAACTACAATGGCAACAGATGGATTGCGCAACTGTTCTATAGCCAGTTCAATGCACAAGTAGGAATTTTCTCAGGTTCTCACATTGGCAACCTCACCGATCTGGAACGCGCGATATCGGGCGGTTCTCCAACAGCAAATTCAACTTTCAGTTATGATATTGGTCGTCCGCGACAAGAGATGGAGCACGAGTTGTTGAAAGTAAAATTTCTGCATTACTTCAACCGACTCAACAGCAAACTCACGATGACCTATGCGCGGCAATACAATTTGCGCCAGGAATACGACAAGCACATACCGCTCAGTGATTCTCTCGCGGCATTGAACAGACCATCACTTAATCTGGAGATTACCACTCACAGCGGCGATGTAACGTGGGAATGGAAAATCAGAAGTCAACTCAGAATATACGCCGGTGCCACCTACATGTACCAGGGCAATACTACCGAAGGAAGATTTTTTATTCCGAATTATATTCAGGAAGCAGCGGGCGGATATGCATCCTTCACCTGGCAAACAGGCCGCACCATAGTTGAAGGCACCGCCCGATACGATGTGCGTCAATTGGTAGTTTACAAGTATGAGAACAATGTGCTGATTTCACCGACGTATCAGTATGGCGATTATGCCATCAGTGGCGGAATCAATCAACTCATCACACAAAAATGGCGTTTGCTGATGAATGCGGGAAGATCGTGGAGGCCTCCGGTAGCAAGTGAATTGTATAGCGATGGATTACACCACGGATCAGCCGCTATTGAAATAGGTGACCGCAATCTGAAACAGGAAATATCGTGGAGCAGCAATGTGCACTTTATCCGTGAGGACAAAAAAAGCAAATTCACCATCAGTCCTTATTATATGTTCATTGAGGACTTCATCAATTTAACTCCACAGTTACCTCCTACCCTGACCATTCGTGGTGCATTTCCAACTTTCGTGTACAGGCAGCAAGATGCACAGTTGTATGGTATCGACCTCACAGCGCAAGCTAAAATTGCAGAGGAATGCATCCTTACGGCAGGCGCATCATTGCTGCGAGCTACCAACAACAACACAGGTAGCTGGCTTGATCAGATGCCATCTGATACCTACCGTGCAGGTATTGCGTATCGGTTTGTAACGAAAAGAGTAATACAGAATAAAAAGATCGAGGCAGGAGTGCGTTATGTGAACCGCCAGTGGCGGATGAATGGCGAGAATGATTACCTGCGGTCACCTGATGGTTATGCATTGTTCAACATTGGTTGCTCCGGTAGTTTGTCATGGAACAAAGGTTCAGTTGATATTTCATTTGAAGTAACCAATGTGCTCAACACGACCTACCGCGATTACCTGAACAGGTTCCGCTATTTCACCGATGAACAGGGAAGAAATTTTATCATCAGAATACAAATTCCAATTCAACATAATCTATAACATCTATGAAAAAAAGAACACTCCTCATGCTGGCTATTGCAGCAACATCAACCATTGTATCATGCAAAAAAGATGACGACGATCCGAAGACACCGCCTGTCGCAACCAACGATGAAGAAGTGATTACCACCTGCATCCTGCAGTTCACCGACCCTTCAGGTGTTCAGCCTGCGGTGAGCGCGACCTTCCGCGACCCCGATGGTGATGGAGGCAATCTGCCAACTCAGTTCGATACCATCAGACTGCACCCATCAACTTCGTACGAGGCATCCATCATATTGCTGAATGAAACAGTAACTCCGGCAGATAGCATTTCGAATGAAGTACTGGAAGAAGGTGATGAACACTTGTTCTGCTTTGATGTGCAAGACGCCAATGTGACTATCACCAGAACAGACAGCGATGGCACGTTTGAGATCGGACTTGAGTCTCTTTGGGTTACGGGTGTAGCGGGGAATGGTCATGTGACCGTGACGTTGAAGCACCAACCCGACGGCATTAAAAATGGCACATGTGATCCGGGTGATACCGATATCGAAATTGCATTTCCAATCAAAATCCAGTAGCACTGCGATTTATCGCAGTGCCCATTCGATTTATCGCAGTGCCCACTGCGAAAACAAAATAGCGCCAAAGACACGAATTATTACGGCGTAAAAGCGCCATGCTTATTCCATGAAAGCCGCACGTTTATTCCATGAAAGCGCCATGTTTAAGCCGTGAAAGAAGTGAGGCAGTAGGTAGCAAAACAGTATGGCCGCGATAAATCGCGGCCATACTGTTTTTTTCCTTACTGTTTTGCCGTTGTCTTACGCAACGTAGTCGGCTGCCTTTTGCAAAGCCACGTTCAACCCTTCCGCTTTCGTACCACCCGCCGTTGCAAAAAATGCCTGACCCCCGCCGCCGCCGTTGATCTCTTTCGCCAGTTCACGGATGATGTTGGAAGCATTCAGGTTGCGCTCTTTCACAAGTTCTTCGGAGATGACACAAGTCAGTGTTGCCTTACCTCCGGATTCTCCGGCGAATACAGCAAACAGATTCTGGGTTTCTCCCTTCAACTGAAAAGCTATATCTTTCAACTCAGCAGGATCGAGATCAACACGCTCTGCTAAAAAGCTCACACCATTCAATGATGTGATTTTTTCTCGCAATTCCTTTTTAATAACCGATGCTTTTTCGCGGTTGAATTTTTCTATCTGTTTCTGAAGCTCTGCATTTTTTTGTTGCAAGTCATGAACACTTTTCAGCACATCTTTCGCCTTGAGCAATTCACGTACGGATGCCAAAGCATCGAGTTCTGATTTGACAAAACCAAAAGCAGTCTCCGAGGTGATGGCTTCGATACGACGCACACCAGCAGCCACGGCTCCTTCACTCTGAATTCTAAACATGCCAATTTCTCCCGTGCTGCGAACGTGCGTTCCTCCGCACAACTCAACGCTGTTACCAAAACGTATGACACGCACGAGATCGCCATACTTTTCACCGAACAACATCATCGCTCCGGTCTTTTTGGCGTCATCAATTTTCATGGCGCGATTTTCTTCCAACAAAAGATTTTTGCGGATGCGTTCATTCACCAATGATTCCACACGTGCAATTTCCTCATCGGACATTTTCGAAAAATGCGAGAAGTCGAATCGCAGATAGTCTGGTGCAACAAGAGAACCTTTTTGCTCAACATGGGTTCCCAACACTTCACGCAATGCCTCGTGCAGCAAGTGAGTGGCGCTGTGGTTGGCCATAGTCTCAGTGCGTTTGCCACGATCAACTACCGCCCTGAAAACGCCGCCAAGATTTTCCGGCAAGCGATCAGTAAAATGCACGAAGAGGTTGTTCTCTTTCTTCGTATCGGTAATCACAACTCTGTCATTGGCAGAAATCAATTTACCCTGATCACCAACCTGACCGCCACCTTCCGAATAAAAAGGTGTCACATCCAACACAAGCTGGAACTGTTCCTTTCCTTTTGATTTAATTTTTCTGTAACGAAGAATTTTTACATCGGCTTCGAGTTCGTCGTAACCGATAAACTTTGTTTCTCCTCCGGCAAGTTCCACCCAATCTTCAGTTTCAAGTTTGGTTGCCGCGCGGCTCCGCTCTTTTTGCTTCTGCAATTCAGCTTCAAAACCGAGCTGATCGATGCGCTTATGGCTTTCCGCTGCGATTAAAGCCGTGAGATCAGCAGGAAACCCGAAGGTATCGTATAATTCAAAAACAACTTTTCCGTCAATCACCTCACCTGCTGTTTTCCGAATGATATCTTCAAGCAGTTGAATGCCTTTATCGAGGGTACGGAGGAAACTTTCTTCCTCTTCCTGGATGACTTTGCTTACCAAAGCCTGTCCTTTGCGGATTTCCGGAAAATAATCGCCCATCTCATCGGCCAATACCTGCACCAGTTTGCAGATGAATGGCTCGCGCATATCCAGAAAACTATATCCATACCGAATACCCCTGCGTAAAATGCGGCGGATGACATATCCCGCACCACCACTTGAA